>JBBQSI010000334.1:0-4295 GCA_038213975.1 Chitinophagales bacterium | reverse complement strand
TCCTGCAAGAAGTTGTTGCTCGCCTTGGTAAAGGTGTTTGTTGAAGTCAGGAGAAACTTGTTTTGTTTCTATTTTTTCGTCATAAGTTTTTTGAAGTGAGTCAGCACTTTTCCTGAGATCACTCAGTACATTCTTCAGCGGCGAAAAATCTATAAAGGGCACTTCAGGTTTTGGTTTGGGAGCCGCATATTTTTTTGTAGGATCCTCGCCGATCGAATAACCGCCGGAAGAGATGATCTTATTTTCCAGATCGAATTTGTCCCGCGTGTCGTCTATCAATTTTGTCACCTCGTTTGTATACGTTTCAATGGTAGATGCCAAATGCGTAAAATCAAAGGGGAGAAGATCGGCTTCAGCCATTCGAAGGACCGCGTGGCCCGTAACTTCTGCGAGGGCTACGCCATAGTGAAACCCCGGGTCTTTGAATTTCGAGTATAAATCGTAAGAGTCATAAATAGAATGATACTCACCGCCATCGTCTTCACCGCCAAAGCCAATATTTAACGCCGGTATGCCGGCATGCTGAATGAAAGCTGAATAATCAGAGCCGGATCCCATGGCCGAAAGTTTGAGGTCTTTTGACTCGAAAGCTTTCTTCTTATCGGACAGACCATTTGCATGCAACGCATCATGTGCATTCTTCCTTTCGAAAACAGAAACACCTGTTTGCGGATCTTTTACGTCTTTGGCTATCTCATCCATCAGTGGTTCCAGCGCATGTGAACCACCGGCATATAAAAAGCCGCGACCGTTACCATCCGTATTGATATAAACAACTGCTTTTTCCTGTAACTCTTTCATGTGTGTTTCCACCCATTCCGTAGAACCAATTAAGCCGGGCTCTTCACCATCCCAGGCGCAATAAACAAGTGTTCTGTCGGGCTTCCATCCATTTTTCACCATCAACCCAATTGATTTAGCTTCCTCAAGCAAGGGAGCCAATCCGCTGATTGGGTCAGCCGCGCCATTTACCCAGGCGTCATGATGGTTGCCCCTGATCACCCATTCATCAGGAAATTTTTCTCCCTGCATCCGTGCAATGACATCATAACAGTCAACCATATCCCAGTTAAAGGAAAGTTTCAAATGTGCCTTTGTCGCACCGGGACCTACATGATAAGTAAAAGGCAAACCTCCTTGCCACCCGTCTGGAACAACCGGGCCGGTTAAGGCTTTCAGCAAAGGCGTGGCATCATGATAACTGATAGGCAAAACAGGAATTTTCAAGATTGTTGTGGCGTTCAGGCGATCCAGTCTTTTTGCATTGTCGACAGCACCTTCGCCGGGCGTGAGCGGATCCCCAGGGTGAATAACCATGTCCATTACAGATCCCCGCTGCACACCGTATTCACTCTTGTAAGCGCCAATTGGATAAGCATCACCCTTTGCGTATCCATCATCTGCAGGATCACTGTATATAAGGCAGCCGATAGCGCCATGCTCCTGCGCAACCTTTGGTTTGATCCCACGCCAGCTCCTTCCGTATTTGGCAATCACGATTTTTCCTTTCACGTCGATGCCGAGTTTGTCGAGTTCTTCATAATCGTCAGGCAACCCATAGTTAACAAAAACGAGGTCGGCGGTAACATCACCATCGCCGCTCCAGGCATTGTATGTTGGCAGTTGGTCTTTCTGGCTTGAAGTGGCATCTTCTTTTAGCGCAGGCTCTTTCAGGACAGCCTGGTATTTTACAGGTGAAGTCATTTCCAGCAACCTCACTTTCGGTGTTGGAAATAACACCTTGAATTTTTCAATTTTTGCATCCCATCCCCACGATTGAAAGAGATCGCGAATTTGCTCTGCATATAGTTTTCCGGCGGCTGAGCCCAGCGGGTGGGGCCGGTCAGAGAATTGACGGATAAATTGTCCAATATCCTGGCTGCTCAGGTTAGCATCGAATTTTTTTTCGAGTGCAAGTTGGTTCGTTGCATCAAAAAAACCGGTGATGGATTTTTCCTGGCAGATGGCCTGGAGAGAAAGTATTGAGAGAGCTACTAAGAAAATTCGTTTCATCTGAGGGTTTGTATTTGAAAGGAGTAATTGGTTTATTTCTCAAAAAATTCAGGATGCTTTTTATTCCATTCAGTAGCGTCCTGGTAAATTTTAGCCACCTCGAGTAATGCGGCATCGCCGTATAATTTGCCCACGAGTGTGATGCTGGTTGGAACATGGTCTTTGGTAAAACCTGTGGGCATACTTATGGCAGGATGGCCGGTAAGATTGGTTATTGCCGCCTGGTTGCCCACCCACGTTGGACAGATGACTGCGTCATAATTGTCAAGCACTTTATTTACACCTTCCATCAGCGTGTAGCGGTGCCTGTTAGCATTAATGTATTCTACCGCGGGTATAAAGCGGGCAGCACGGAAATAATTAGGCCACTCACCTTTTCCCTGGCGTGTCATTTTATCATCCAGGCCTGTCCGTGTGAAACCATCAAACGCTGCAGCGCTTTCTGCGCCAAGTATTATTCCGATGATATCAAAATTGTAGAGGCCGGAATCCGGGAAATCGATGGGAATCAATGTCGCGCCGGCTTTGCGATAGACATCTAATACCGATTCTTCATTTCCGAGTGTATCTTTTTTTCCGAAATAATTTTGTGCATAAGCAATTTTCAATTTCCATAAGTCCACTTTGGGCTTATAATTAAATGGCACGCTCACAGCCGCAGCATCCAGCCCATCGGTACCATGGAGATAATGATATACTATGGCGCAATCTTCGGCACTCCGGCAAATGGGACCTGCTTTATCCAAACTCCAGCATAGCGTCATGCCACCCGAGCGGCTAACAGTTCCAAAAGTCGGGCGCAATCCGGTGGCTCCGCAAACTGTGGATGGTGAAATGATGGACCCATAAGTTTCCGTGCCGATCGCAAAAGGCACGAGGCCTGCAACCGTCGCTGCGGCGGAACCGGCGGACGAACCGCTCGAACCGTCCAACAGGTTCCAGGGATTTTTTGTGCGGCCATCAAACCAATAATCATCCATTGCCAAAGCCCCAAGTGTGAGTTTTGCGACAAGAACAGCGCCGGCTTCTTTCAATTTCGTGTATACGTAACTGTCCTTGTCTATCGTCTGATCCTGGTAAGGCGCAGCGCCCCAGGTTGTCTTTGTGCCTTTTACTGCAAACAGGTCTTTGATACCATAAGGAATACCATGGAGCAATCCTTTGTACCTGCCAGCGAGAATTTCTTTGTCAGCCAGGGCTGCTTCCTTCATGGCAAGATCCTCCGTTAATGATATGACGCATTGCAACGTGTCGCCGTATTTTTTTAAGCGGTCGATAAAAAATTGGGTGAGCTCCACTGAAGTGATCTTCTTATTCTTAAGCAGCGACGCTAATTGTGGAATCGAGTAGAAAGCGAGTTCTTCGCGGTTCGCGGGTACCGAAACGTTAGCCGGTATCGGAAAATTAACAGGCTGCTGTGTTTTCGGCATGGGATAGCCCGGTAGTAGCGGCACCTGTGCCATTGACATAGGGACGGCATTATCCAAAGCATAGAGGTGCATTTTATCATATTCCTTTGCCCGGCTCCGCACCAGGTTCAACAGCGAATCTTCTTTGTCTGGCGAAAATTTGACCCCGCTGATCTTTTCAGCGTTGCGTACATCCTGCACCGTTATGCTGTCCTGTGCAATCGAAATGAAAGGTGAAAGAAATAAAAAAAATAAAAAAAATTTCATCGGGAGATGGTTTTTTTAAAACTAATGGAAAATCGGCAATGGAAGGATGAGAAATGAACAACCGCGAATTAAACCAGGAAGGTTTTGAAAACCTGCCAGGTTTTTAATAAGTCTAAAAAAGTTTGCCGATGAACAATTGCTGACGGGCTGCCGGACAGCAACCGATACCCCGCTGAAGACTGGTGCGCAAGCTGGCGGCGGAGTATGGTGAATGGCCGGAACTGTAGCTCAATAGCGAACTATGGCTGACAGCCCCGAAATATCGATGGTGCTGACTAAATCAAGAAGATTTTCAGAAACCTTCCTGGTTTGAAAAGAATTTATGAAAAGCTGTAAGTACTATTAGCGGAAGATCGCCTTGCGCTCAATCACTTTCGGCACCTGCACAGTTTTACCTTCTTTCCCGAGTTCATTTTTACGGATGAACCAGGCAATCGTAAACGTGGGTATAAAATCGAGTCCCGGCGTGATCTCCTCAAGGAAAGAGAACATACCCCCGAATACGCCCAACTTTCGGCCAAAAAGAAAGAAAAATATGATGGCTGAAACAGGCGCCCATACGATGTCTCCCCCTTCCCCGAGGCTAGGCAAGACATAACTCCGGCA
>JBBQSI010000333.1:0-4307 GCA_038213975.1 Chitinophagales bacterium | reverse complement strand
CACATCGTTCAGGCCCAAGTCCCAAGCATATGCCCTTGCAGTACCATAACCTGCTATTTCGTAATGTTCAATTTATTGGGCCGCACCAATTATGGCGGCATCCATAGCTTCCGGTGTCATATCTTCCCCCATCATTTTTTCTCCTTCTTTAATAAGGCCTTCGGTTCCCTTGCAGGTAACAGAATTGGATCCCCCAAATAGATTACTGAAAAAACCATCATCCGTCTCATCCCTTTCATCGATTAAGGTGCGCTTGATGGTGTCGAGCCTTCTTTTATGTTCCCGCGTTACTTCAAGGTGCGAACTAAGTGCCTCTTTTAACATGGGATCGTTCGCTTTCTCAATCATTTTAGGCAGCCCATCAATAATTTGTTCTTCTGCCGAATACAGATCAAGTATTTCATGTTTCAACAGGTCCTTTAAGTTGATTATTTTTTCCATAATTTTTATTTTAGGTTTATTTTATTTCATGTAAAATCATGCCGGGTTATCAATGATTGATTTTATTATTTTCTTTCCATTGGGGGGACGCCTTCATTTAGTAACTTGATTGAGCTTAAGTGAGAAAGTAGCAAAAAAAAAGAGAGTTAGGAGTATACTTTTGTGCAGGCAAAAGGCAATTAGCAGTCTCAACCAAACTCTCGACGGTGCCACTTTTATATGTATTTTTTTCTACAACTTATTACCACAGTATTGTTAAGGCGTGTTTCTATGTACTTGGTGGGAGCGATCCGGAATATAAAGATCAAGCACCTCCAACCTGATGCAGAATATTTTGACTCATGATCATTGGTGCCCTCTCAATGGGGCAGGCAGAGTTCAAGTTTTCTCCACACCGTTCGTTCCCCTAATCGCACAAAGCTTTCTACTTCTTGCCATTCCCGACGCGTTTATAATTTTTTTTGCCGGAACAATTGTTTGATCTGCAATCTTTGTTCACTTGATCTATGGTATAGGTTTTGAACTGGCATTTACATCGTTCACTTTTAAAACTTATTTATGTTTTACCATGTAAAAGAATTACAATTCAATGCGAGGGTTTCAAAACCTGATCCACAGTTTGCCACTCTCCTGCTGGAGCAGTTTGGTGGCGCAAACGGTGAACTGGCCGCAGCGCTGCGATATTTTGCCCAGGCCTTTGGTGCCAAGAAACCGTACCCTGATAAATACGATTTGCTAATGGATATTGCTACCGAAGAATTTAGTCATCTCGAAATCGTAGGGGCAACTATCCAAATGTTGTTGACCGGTATCAATGGTGATCTGAAAAATGCTGCAGAACAATCTGAAATTATGCAGTTGCTTAATGGCAAGGCGGCAAAAGAAAACGTGATTCATACTGCAATGGTTGCGCCGCAGTTTCTTGTATGCAGCGCCGGTGGCCCGGCATATACGAATTCACAAGGCGTTCCCTGGACAGCGGCATATATTAATGGTGATGCACAGGGGGATCTTACATCGGATCTTCGTTCCAATGTAGGCGCAGAGACCCGCGCCAAAATGGTTTATGAATATCTTCTCCAGTTTACAGATGATCCTTATGTAAAAGAAACGCTTCGTTTTTTGATGACGAGGGAGGTAGCACACTTCCAAATGTTTGAAGCAGCCCTGGAAACAATTCAACCGAATTTTCCGCCAGGCATTTTACAAAGCGACCCACGCTATAGCAATTTATACTTTAATCTCTCCAGCGGTAATGATTACTCAGGGCCATGGAACGAGGGAAAAACAACGCGATTTGAAGAAACAATTCAATACATCGATGATCCTATACAACACGTACTCGATACAAATCGTTTGCTGGATCAAAAAGCAGAAGGAACAGATCGCACAGAAAAATCTGTAAGGCAGAAGAACCAGGAATTAAGCGAAGAAAGAAGCGAAGAGGTAAAATCTGCGGCGCCAATGGGAGAGCAACAGTGGAATGACAGCGATGATGCTGAAGAGGAAATGGCTGGAGCAAATGGCAGTGATGCAAAAGCAAAAAGTGATGCATCATCAAAAAGCAAAAATAACGGTAGTGGAAAGCAGGGCAAGGGGAAAAAATAATAATCAACAAGCAGTGCAAGGCGGAGACCGTATAGAAATAGTTTACTATACGGATCCGCTTTGTTGCTGGAGTTGGGCAATGGAGCCACAGTGGCGGCGCCTACAATATGAATACCGGGATATTATGTCTACCAGGTATTGTATGGGTGGGCTTATATCTGATTGGAATAATTTTAATGATTCTGTTAACTCCATTTCAAGGCCCATACAAATGGGGCCTGTGTGGGCCGAAGCCCGGCATATGTCGGGTATGCCTGTGTGTGACCGTATATGGATGAGCGACCCGCCTGCAACATCTTACACAGCATGTGTAGCTGTGAAATGTGCAGGTCTTCAGTCAAAAAATGCGGAGGAAAGATTTCTGAGAAAGTGCCGGGAAGAACTTATGATAAACGGCATCAACGTAGCAAAGCAGTCTTCCTTAATTTATATTGCGGAACAACTTGCGGCAGAATTAGATGACTTTAGTGCTGATAATTTTAAAGAGGATTTTATCTCGGGTGCAGGGACGGAAGCATTTAAAAATGATTTGAAAGAAGTACGGTATAAAAAAATCGGGCGTTTCCCATCATTACTGTTATGCAGCCCTGGCAGGCAGTCCATAATGATTTCCGGATACCGGCCTTACGAAGTATTAAGACAAGCAATAGACGAAATCGCAGGAAAGGCCATGATACCGGCACCAATTAAAGAAGAAGATTTTATAGCTTTTTTTGCGACCATAACTGAAAGAGAAATTAAAGAGGCCGTTAAATAGTATTTGCGAAGCTGATAATAATTGTCATCCTGTAGTCCTTAATAATATTTTACATCTGTTAAGGTTTTGCCTTGGCCGTTTCAAGGGTTTCAAGGGTTTCAAGTATAGTAATATCCCAGGTCGTTGCTAATAGAATCACATTAACTTTTTCTAAGTCTTCGATGCCGCTGGTTTGCGCTGCCAGGTAGATTTCTTCTATGTAATTCTTTCTTGTTTCATTACATTTTTCAACCATACACCCTGATACAATAAAGAGCAGGCTGGCCGCTCACTATTTTTTTTACATATATCACCCTCACCCAGCCATGTTATTATAAATTGAAGGTAGATAACTGTGAAATAGGCCACTGCTCCTCTGCGAGGGCAATGTTTTTGTTGCTTTAACAGCCATCCTATACAAGCAGACATTTTAATATTGGTCTAGGTATGCATGGTAGATAATTTGTACCGCTTATAAAATTGGCTGGTGATCAGATAGTATCCAAAGATTTCACCTGCGACCTGTGTAGAGCCACCAGGATGTACAATGTGTTCGTTGGCAGGACTTAGCAAATTCAAATTCTCACCAAAGCTTCCGCCAAGCTGGAATTCTATGATTTTAAAAAAAAAAAGGCATTTGACCGAAACTTTAATATAACTATAGAACGGTTTGGAAAAAACTTTTGGTAAAATTTTTTGATGGAGCGAAAGTTTTTCTTGATGCCAAAATAGATAATGGAGAAACCCTAACTTGCCAGTTATGATTGCACAGGGCAAATCATTAGAAAGGCAAAGATTAACCCATAAGCCGGCACGAATAGGAAATAATAATATGTCCAAATCACTCCGCACTAAAAAATATTCCGGGCTCTTAAGCCCGTTTGTTATCAGTTCAATTCTTGTGTTTTTCTTTTTAGCCGGCTGCAGAGAGCAATCTAAAACTAACGAAGACCGCGTGGCAAAAGTAATTTCCTCCATGTCAGATACTTTGCCGCACATCGCCCTTCCAAAAGATGCAGATACTACCGATGAAAACTGGAAAGGAATTGATCTCTCTCCCAAGGCGCCGGTGTTGCCATTGCATGCCGACGATGAAGCGAAACATTTGCTTTTACCGCCGGGATACCGCATAGAGCCAATATTGACCGAGCCTCAAATTGAACAGCCCGCAGCAATAGCTTTTGATGGGAATGGAAGAATGTATGTGCTGGAATTGCGAAGCTACATGCTCGATGTTGATTCCGATAGCAGCCTGGCGCCCATAAGCAGGATATCACGGTGGGAAGATAAAGACAATGATGGAGTCTATGAAACAGGAACCGTTTTCATTGACCACCTTATATTTCCGCGCTTCGTACTTCCTTATGGTAAGGATTGTATATTAACCATGGAATCTGACGCCGACAATGTTTACAAATACACAGACACGGATGGCGATGGAAAAGCAGATAAGAAAGAATTTTTTACAAATCATTATGGCCGTTCGGGAAATGTAGAACATCAGCAGGCATTCATGTATTAT
>JBBQSI010000332.1:0-4313 GCA_038213975.1 Chitinophagales bacterium | reverse complement strand
TTCCGTATTGCTGGGTGCACAAGCGCCGGGTAATAACCAGTACAGCGGTTTAACATTCATTATTTTCCGCCATGTTTCTTCTTTTTCTTGTTGAATGTCTAATGATCCTGCAGCAATAATTATTCTTTTAAATAAATCGGGATCACTTGCAGCTAATTGAACTGCTACAGGACCACCCATACTATGTCCGCACAGATGAATTGGCTGCCTGGTTTTTAAGGATTACAATACTGGTAAAAGTAATTTACATTGTTCCTGTAAATGTTGTGCTTTTCCAAAGTCGCTGTAACCAAAACCAGGTCTATCTATACTAATTATTCTAAATAGCCGCTGTAAAGTGGTATCACACATATAAATCATGTAGTTCATCCAACTTCCCGGACTTCCATGAATAAATACTAAAGTCGGTAAACTGTCGGAGCCACTTATTGCATAATGCACATGACATTTATCAATTATGGTATCATATATTTTCAATGGAATTTTCATGGAGGCAAAAACGTTATAAGCTTTTTTGTCGCTCCATCGGTTGCGAAAGATTATGCATTGCGATAAAAATATCCAGATAAATAAGAACGCAGTAGAATATAGAAATATTTTTGTCATGTTTTGTCACAAATTCTTTTGTTAACTCAGATATCCTGGCAACTAACGGGCGTGCATTGCCGGCTACGGGGTATTAGCATGAGCTTGCGTATTGGCAGGCATTACAATTCGCTGATATGTTCTTTCTAAAATTTTTTTGTGTACCTATGACAGTATGGATTGCCTCCGCCTTTGCTGTAGTACTGCTGGTGCTTGTCTTCTGCTTTCCAAAAAATGTCCGCTTTTGTAAGTTCTGTAACTACTTCGTGTCCTTTATCTTTTAATGTATGTATTAATTTTTCAGCAATTTGCTTTTGTTCATCATTTATATAAAAGATAGCGGAACGGTACTGGCTGCCTATATCAGGACCCTGCCTGTTTTTTTGTGCAGGATTATGTGTTTCAAAAAATAATTTTACTAATTCTTCATACGATGTAAGGCAAGGATCGAAAGTTATTTCCACGGCTTCTGCATGTCCGGTGTTGCCTGAGCATACTTCATAGTATGTTGCATTGTCTTTATGCCCACCTGTGTAGCCGGCTGCTGTTTCAATCACCCCTTTTGCTTTTTGAAAATAATATTCAGTTCCCCAAAAGCAACCTGACGCAAAAATTGCACGTTCCGCTTTTACTGCTGTTGTCATTATGTTTCGGGTATAAATTTTAAAGAAACGGAATTAACACAATGCCTCGTGTTTTTAGGCGTAAATCTTTCGCCTTTAAAAACATGACCCAGGTGTCCATCACATGTTGCGCAAACTATTTCTATCCTGCTTCCATCAGCATCAGGTAAATGTTTTACTGCTCCTTGCATTTCATCATCAAAGCTGGGCCAGCCGCAATGCGAATCAAACTTATCATTGGAACGATAAAGCGGCGTGTTGCATCTGCGGCATACGTAAGTGCCAGCTTGCTTATTGTTATTGTATTCACCGGTCCCGGGTCGTTCGGTTCCTTTATGAACGATCACTCTTTCTTCTTCAGGCGTTAGTTTATTATATTCCATCGTTAACTCTTTTTATTTTTTTTCAAGCTAATCTTATTTGCTATTGAGCAGACGGAGAATAAGAATGATAAAGCTTATCAACTTTACTTTCGGCCAGGCCCTGCTTTTCACGCTTATCATTACCGGAAGCTGGTTTGTCCCAGGGCATTGTTGCAAGCACAAGCTTTGGAATATTGATAAATACATCGGTGCCGATATGCTTCACCACAGCATCAAGCGGAATGTAAGTATCGGTTTTAAATATAAGACCACTTGGCACAAGCAGGTAGCCTTCACTAACTTCCGTTGCTTCAACAACCTTTTCAACCTTGCCAATCTCTCCATGATCTGACCCATAAACTGTATCGCCGGGTTGCACACTGGTACTTCCTGTTGTAGCGTTATTAATGGCAGCAAGAAAATCCTCAACTTTAATAACTGCGTTCGAAAGCATAGGATAATTCAGGTGAATAGAAGCCTCGTATTCCG
The DNA here is from genome assembly GCA_038213975.1 of Chitinophagales bacterium. Taxonomy (GTDB): domain Bacteria; phylum Bacteroidota; class Bacteroidia; order Chitinophagales; family Chitinophagaceae; genus Ginsengibacter. Next base: position 2,254 of record JBBQSI010000332.1, on the reverse strand, counting down.
GCACGCTGGATGCACCAATGGCATCTGAAAGAAACGTTACATCGAACCCGGCTTCCATAGCGTGGCGACCAGTAGATTCGCAGCAGAGGTTTGCCGACATACCTGCGATTACAAGGTGTGTGATTCCCATTCGCTGCAAGTGTTCTGGAAGATCTGTAGTAAATACATCACAACTCTTATGAGGCAGCAGCACTGTATCCTTCTCCTGCGGCTGCAGGTCAGGATGAAAGTCTGCACCCCAACTTCCTGCAAGAAACATCTTACGTTCAAACATCAGCCGGTTTATGCCGCTTTTTCGCTGTAATTGTTCGTCAGCGTAATCCTCCATAGTGTATGCCATTGGGCCAAATAGAACGGGAATGCCTGCCTGCCTTGTGCCTTCAATCACCCGCTTCAGATTGGATACCACATCATTCATCTTCAGCGTGTTTTTAGTCAGGTCGTAGCCTGCACCACCCTCCGATAAAAAATCATTTACGGGATCTATCACCAATAATGCCGTACTGTTCACGGGATATGACATGCCGTTTTCTTCCTTCGGCAGATAGGTAGCAACAGGTTGCTTAGTTTCGATTTCTGATTGTTCCATAATTTATTTTTTGTTTTTATCTCCGTTCGTAGCCAGAGAATAGTTTAGGCCTTTATTTCAGAAAGTAAAGGAGCAGTTTTCTTTTCCAATACTATTTATACAAATTAGATTCCTTTTGTTTTTCCTGATAGTTTACTTTCAGATCATTAACACCGTGCCTCCTTCTACCTTTTGTACCGTAGCCGCCAAATTGTACCACCTGCATCGTCGGCAATCAGCATGGAGCCGTCGGTGCCTTGCACGAGCGAGAGGGGACGCCCAAAAACCTGGGGCACCCCGTTTTGACCGGGGTTGACGTGCCAGCCCGTCACAAAGTTTTCGTAGCCGCCCACCGGGGTGCCCTGTGCGTTCATGCGCACCCGCACCACCTTGTAACCAACTCCGATTTTGCGGTTCCAGGAGCCCCGGATGGCCACGAAGGCGTCGTTGCGGTATTCGGTGGGGAAGGCCGTGCCGCTATAAAACAGGACTCCGATGGCCGTTTCGTGAGCTTTAAACAACACCGACGGGGTGAGGGTAGTAGCCGTTCGAGGGCTGGTCTCTGTCACGCGGGGGTCCAGTAGGTTGGGGGCCAGATAGGCGAAAGGGTAGCCGTAGAAGCCGCCCGGGCGTACGGCCGTGAGGTAGTCTGGTACCAGCTCGTCGCCCAGGCCGTCGCGCTCGATACAGGTAGTCCACAGCTCATTCGTCACCGGGCTGATGGCCAGGCCCTGCGGGTTGCGAATGCCGGCTGCGTAAGTGACCCGACCCGTGCCGTCGAGGTTATATTCTTCGATTGTGGCCCGGCGTGGGTTGTCTTCCGGGCCAATGTTGGTGGCCGAGCCGATGCCGACGTAGAGTTTGTTGGTGCCAATGACCAGCGCTCTGGCCGCATGCTGCCCGCCCCCTAACAACGGGGTAACCACAGTGGGGGCGCCGTTGGCCTTGGTCTGTCCCGACGTATAGGGGTAGCGCAAAATGGCATTGGTCGACGTGACGTAGAAGAAATTGTCTTTGAAGGCCATACCGTAGGGCACGAAGAGCATCCCGCCCACATCCCAGACAAACGTTTCGTCGACGGCGCCGTCGTTGTTGATGTCACGCAGGACGCTAATCTGAGTCATGCCGCTTTGGGCCACGAATATGTCGCCATTCGGGGCCACAGCCAGCAAGCGGGCATTGGGGACTTTGGCGAATAGGTTGATGGCAAATCCCTGGGGCACCTGAAAGCGGGCCCCGGCCGGCTGGTCCTTGAGCACCTGCGGCCAGTTGACGGCCGAGCTCGTGGCATCAGGCGCAGGCAAATCGCTCACCCGAACGAGGATGTTTGGAGCGACTATTACGTCAGTGGGCTGGTCGGCTGTGTTCAACTGATCTGCGGGTACGTCGTTGTCGTTTTTATCACAGGTTACCAGGCTTAGCAATACGAAGGCGAAAACCCAGTTTCGTGTAGCTGCTAAATGGTTTGATAAATATTTCATAGATTTTTATATATTTAAAATATGTGGTAATACGTTAATATTGATTGATGTGTCTGCGTTGCCGCCTGCCTTCGTATCCGCCATTTTTTTTCATCAACTCATTTGCCTTTTTTGCTTTCGTCGTATTTCTCTTTGATGACGGAAAATGTTTTATTTACAATACAAAGTTGAATTCATTAAATAGGGAATGTGTTACACTATGTTG
>JBBQSI010000331.1:0-4315 GCA_038213975.1 Chitinophagales bacterium | reverse complement strand
GAAAGATCAAAATTGGAGCCACCAAAGGGAGAGATTGTGCCCCCGACAGAAGGCGAACCGGACGATTGAGACTGGTTGGTAACTTCCACTTCTATCGGGTCGGTTACATATTTTTTTCCATCAATCTCAGCCTGCGCCGCACCGATCGTGAACTTACCGGCCCTCACAGGTTTCAGGTAAAAGCTAATGGCAACATATTGATCCGTTTTGCCATTTACGATGCTCATGCCGCTCTGGTGGTTAGGACCGCTTACAATATCAAAATTTCTGAAAGATGGTGGTGTGATTGATTTCACCTCAGCAGAGTTCTGTACCATAAACTGTACTTGCAGAAAATCATTTTTTCCGATCTTTTTCTCCGGGCAAATTGCTGTAAATTTCACCTGGGCCACAGCGATAATTGTGAACGCGGGCGCAAGGCTACATGTCAATACAAGGATTAAGGAAAGTATTCTGAAGTATATATGCTTCTTCACGGCTTAGAATCTTATTTTCAAAGTTAGCCCATCTAATAATGAATGCCCTGAGGAGTGCGGCAGATGGTGTTAAAGTACATTTAAAAGGAAATCATCACAGATCGCCGGCGAGCGGCCTCAGTACGACTTCTTCAACACATGCCTGTGGGGAGAGATTTGCAAGCTGGTAAACCGTATCCGCAACATCGGCTACCTGCATGATGCGGGATTCACTTACACCGGAGTCCTTCCAGGAATCTGTGTATACTGCGCCCGGGTAAATGGCAGTTACCTTGATATTGTGGGGTATCATTTCTTCCCGGAGATTTTTACTGAAACCCATAAGAGCGAACTTACTGATGCTGTATGCGCCGCCATTTTCGTATGCATTAAGTGAAGCTATAGAACACATGTTGATGATGTGTCCTGATTTTCGTTTCATCATCTCCGGCAATAAAGCACGGGTGAGATGATAAGCGCTGTAGAGGTTCACATTGATCATTTTCTCCAGGGCCCCGTCAGGCTCGTTGTGCACACTGCCGGGAACGAAATCGCCAGCGTTGTTCACAAGTATATCGGCGTGTATCCCTGCCTGTGATAGCCAACGGGAAAAAGCTGCAACACCTTCCCGGGTGGAGAGGTCGGCTGCAAAAAAACGGACTTCTCCATTTTTAGTATCAATGGATGCAGCAGCCTTACTTAGAGAGTCTTCGTTTCTGGAACAAATAAACACCGAATAGCCTTCCGCCGCAAATTTTGCTGCTATGGCTTTTCCAATACCTTTGCTGCCACCAGTGATTACAATATTCATTTTTTAATTGCGTTGAGTTTAAGGCCGGGAAACAAATCTAAAATTTTTATTCGCACTCCTCGTTCTAATCCCTGGCTAATCACATCTCACATTGAAAGACTCCAGTAAATACCGCCATATATTTTTCGATCTTGATCACACGCTGTGGGATTTTGACGCCAATGCCAAAGATTCGCTGGCCGAACTTTATACCCACTTTGAGCTGGAAAAACGCGCCATCCTTTCGTTTGATGAATTTTACACCACCTATATAAAACACAATACGATTCTTTGGGACAGGTTTCAAAAAGGCTACATCACCGCTGAAGACCTAAAATGGAAAAGGATGTGGCGCACGCTACTGGATTTCAGGGTGGCTGATGAAAAGTTAGCAAAAGAAATGAGTGCGCATTTCCTTGATGTGTTGCCCACGAAAAACAAAGTGTTCGACTATACTTTCCAAATACTGGATTACCTGGTGCAAAAGAAATATGCAATCCACATCATCACCAACGGCTTTGAAAAAACGCAATGGCAAAAATTGAATAACTCTAATCTTGCCCGCTACTTTACCCATGTGATCACGTCAGAGACTTCGCAATCAGTAAAACCAAAAAAAGAAATTTTCGATTATGCTTTCCAACTTACAGCCGGTAAGCCTGACGAATGCGTTATGATCGGCGACAACCCAGAGGCGGACATCCGGGGTGCCATTAATGCCGGCATCGACAATATACATGTGAACCATTGTAATGGCGCATGTAACGTATCACCCACATTCACTGTTTATCACTTGAAAGAGTTAGAGGAAATTCTTTAGATAAAGCTGATTAACTGTTGACAGGTGTTTCTTCCTGTGCAAGCAGCGTTTCATCTGCCGGCACCATCGGGTCAATCGTCGCAAGCACGGTAACGCCGCCTTTTACCATTTGATTGAGCTTCACGTTCAGCTGCGTACCAACGGGCAACAACACATCTACGCGGCTGCCAAATTTTATAAAGCCCATTTCCTTTGCTTGCTCTACCGTTTCTCCTACTTTGAGGTAATTCACGATGCGCTTGGCAACGGCTCCGGCGATTTGTTTTACCAAAATGATGGCTGAATCACTTTTGATAACGACACTGTGCCGCTCGTTTTCAGTGGAAGATTTTGGATTCCAGGCTACGAGATATTTGCCCTTGTGGTATTGACTGTACAGAACTTCCCCCGACATAGGCACACGATTCAGGTGCACATTGGCGGGGCTCATGAAAATAGAAACCTGCAGACGCTTGTCCCTGAAATATTCGATGTCTACCGTTTCTTCTATCACTACTACCTTACCATCTGCAGGGCAAATCACCTGGTGATGCGCGACGGTAAATTCGCGGTTGGGTGAGCGGAAGAAGGAAACAACGAAAAGTAAAGTGATAAATGTTGCAATAAAAACAATCCAGGCTACAACGGGCGTGGATGCACTAAAAATATAGAAGAAAATAATATTCACTATTCCAAAAACAAGCGCACAGATCGCAATCGTTTTATATCCTTCCTTGTGAATAGTCATGTATAGGCTTTAATTACAAATATAAAAAAGGATCGAAAATAGCGGCAATCTTCATCTGATCACCATTAGGGCATACATGCAAACAGGGATTGCCGCAAAAAGCAGTGAATCAAAACGATCTAAAAAACCACCGTGGCCAGGCATGAATGAGCCGCTGTCTTTCACGCCGGCAAGCCGTTTTATTTTACTTTCAAATAGGTCGCCCAGGGTTCCAAAAATGGCACACATGGCGCTGATCAACAGCCAATCTATCACTTGCAATCTTCCAAAAAAATAACCAGCGACAGTTATTACTATTACACAAAGGATTCCTCCGCCTGCTGTGCCTTCCCAGGTTTTTTTGGGCGAAATAGAAGAAAGCGGTGTTTTACCAATCAGGGAGCCAACTACATAAGCCATGGTGTCATTTACCCAAATAGAAAAAATGATGACAGAAGGAATCAAAGGTGCGTAGTTTGCAACTTTGATCTCTTGAGCAGAAGTACTGCTGCCGATAGTGAAAGCACAAATGACCAGTAAAAAAATCGGCAAAGAAATATATACCAGGCCGGCAATGGCAGACGGAAAAACCTTACCCGGAGAAATTCTTTTTAATAACTGAAAAAATTCTATCCAGCAACCGAAATGAATAACCAGTACTAACAACAAAAAACTCCAGCCATTCAGAAAAAGCCCCGCCGACATAATTATGGCGAAAACAATCGCGGAAAGCGTGCGGGTACGGAAAGTTTTCGGATCTAGTGCCATCGCCTACGATTGCGCCGTTGCCCAGTTATGAAAGTCATCGTTATCCTCCACTTCCGGTTCCTCCGGCCCGGCTGGCGTAAAATCGATAAGTTTTTTAAAGAGAAAGATGATGAACACCAGCGCAATCACTCCGGCCCATAGAGGAAAATTTTCTTCCAGCTCTTTCGGAGGCGTTTTTTTACCGGAAAGTGATATGAAATAAAGTGCTGCCACCTGGACACCATTATAGAGAAAATGAAAAATAATGGATAACCAAATGCTCCTTGTGTAGTAAAAGATCAGTCCCAATATCATTCCCAGTCCGAAGCGGACGAGAAATCCAAAGTAAGAGAGATGAATAAGGCTGAAAATTATCGAGGTAATTATAATTGCTGTCCAGGGACCTTTAAACCAACGGGTCATAATATTCTGCATGCCCGACCTAAAACAAACTTCTTCGAATATGCCTGGCAGTAAGCCGATCAATACAAGGGATATCGCAAACTTGGCAAAGCTATCAATATTGATCATCGCTGCTTCCTGGATAGCCCGAGCATCCTCCAGCTTTTTGAACTTGTCTGCCCAGTTTTTAGGTATTGGAATGATCTCGTTTAGCCCTGCCAGCGATCCCGAAAGCGGAAATGTAAGCAAGAGAATTCCTATAATTACGAGCACCTGCTTACCTGTTATTTTCGGGGTAAAGCCTAAAAATTGCCTGGGACGGTAGTAACAGATCTTTGCTACAGCATACACCGGGAGAAAGAACATAAAAAGCGTGGATACTGCCTGGATGACTA
>JBBQSI010000330.1:0-4324 GCA_038213975.1 Chitinophagales bacterium | reverse complement strand
AGTCATCCAATCAGCCGCAAAAGAAAATTATTGGAGAAACAAAAGGAAGGTAAGAAGCGGATAAAACAAATGGGCTATGTAGAAGTGCCGCAGGAGGCTTTTCTTGCAGTACTAAAACTGGACTAATTTTTTACCTTGGTTTTTGTTTTTCCACCTGAACTTTTCGTCTTTACCTTTTTTTCATTCTCTACGACAGGCGTTTCACTTTCGTCTTCCGGCGTTCTCTGGCTTAGCTTGGAATAATCAATATTTCCTTCCGCATCACGCAGGGGAGCTGGTACAGGTTCCTGGCCTTCAGGGGTGACCTCGGTAAATACTTTATTGATGTGCACCCACTTGCCGTCCACCCACTTGAGTCCTTCATAATCGCCGTCAGGGATATAGGTATATTTTTTGTCTGGCTCACCTGTCTCGCTGATGAGGTGCTCGTACACAATCATATCCATCTCCGGATCATACGTCAGCCTGGGACTTGCCGTACGCTTGTATTCCATAATGTAGCGGGCCATACCACGCTTCTTAACGCTGTTGTCCGGGAAGCTAAAAAATGATCCGCCAAAAACAGGATGGCCATCATCAAAGCGCAATACTTCAATTATTTTTTTGTTACTCTGAACATCATTCTCATCATAACCGAGCAGTGTATAATATCTCTTTCCGAAAGCATCCTTTTCTACCAACTTATAATATACCGCGCCAACCCAGCCAAAGTTATCGGCAATGGTATCCTGCTGATCTTCGATGACGGAAGAGCGGTCAATCAATGGCATCAACTCTAACGAACCATCAGTGGTATTCATCTGGATAGCACCGTGCTGCCGGGTGACCACATCATTTACGACCAGTTGCCACGTAAATATTTTAAACGTACTATCGGGAGCGGTTAAACGCGAAATGGTGATCAGGGAATCGAAGGGATAATAAAAGGAATTATTGATGCTTAGCGCTCTCACGAACATTCTTGTAAATTGGCTATCCGCAGTAAAACGATCTTCGGCGGTGAGTCCTTGCACAATGTCGATGGCGAAATTTTTTATGGAATCCTCAGTCTTCTTAAGCTGGCGAAGCTCCATTGAAGAGAGTCTCTGTCCAAAACTAACAGTGGATAGTGAAACGCAAATTATAAGGAATGTAAGGGTTTTGGACATCGGTTATCTTTCGGCAAAGAAAACTGAAATTACCTATAATTATTGCCGCTGCAGGCTTTTTTAACGTAGCGCTAATTCACGGGCAAACGACACTAGGTCGGCATAAACAAAATCTATGGCTTCGTCATGCGTGTTTACTTCTTCGCGGGTAAATATCAGCACATTACAAGCAACACCTACATTTCGTCCAAAGTGCATATCACTGAGTGTGTTGCCAACCATAATACTTTTATCAAAATCAATTTCCGGATAGTCCTGCCTGGCCCGCAAGCCCATGCCCGGATTAGGTTTTCGATCAGGGTGTGCATCGTCTAATGAAGTTGCGTAATAAACCTGGTCCACCCGGCCGGCGTTTTCTAAAAATTGCTGTTGCATATTGCGGTGTATATTCTCCAGGTCTTCCAATTTGTGCACACCTTTTTCAACGCCACGCTGATTGGTAACGACTAAGATTTTCCCAAAAAGTTGTTCGAAGATCTTCATGGCTTCCAGCACGCCATCATAAAACTTAAACTGGCTCCAGTTGTGGATGTAGTCATTGTATTTTTCTACATTAATGACGCCATCTCTGTCCAGGAACAGTGACCAGGTTTTATCGATCGCAGGTAAATTCAATTGAGTTGTTTTAGTTTAATTCTTTCTGGGCCCGCTCAAAATCTTCGGGAATTCCAATGTCTATAAAATAATTATCCTGCGGAAACCCGAAAAACCTTTCTTCATTTACATATTTTTCCAGGTAGTCTTTCTCGAACGAAAATTGCTCCGGCCATTTCTTGTCGAGGAATTGTTTTTTGTTCAATATGTAAACGCCGCCATTTATTAGCCCGGTATCATAATATTTCTTTTCCTGGAATCTGGTAATCCTTTGGTCGCTGTCAATTTCGACTACGCCATACCGTGAGAAGCGCTCCATTTTTTTCAACGCCAAGGTGCAGGCTGCTTTTCTGTTCTTATGAACTTCAGCAAGTGCTTTTAAATCAGCGTTAAAAAGCGTGTCGCCGTTACAAACCAGCGTTTCGTCTTCCAACGCTTTGTCCAGCGCAAGTTTTACAGCGCCACCAGTACCGAGAGGTGCCGGTTCTACCACCACAGAAAAACTTTCCGCCGGGAGATTTTCGACCAGGTATGCTTCTACAAGATCATGCTTATAGCCCAGCGAAAAAATGAAATGCTCAACGCCACCCCCCTTTAACTGTTTTAGCAAAAAAGAAAGGAAGGGTACGCCCTTAACCGGCGCAAGACACTTTGGCAAATCAACGACTACCTTTTGCAATCGCGTACCGAAGCCACCAGCCAGGATGATTGCTTCTTTAATCATCAGTGTCGGCAAAATAAATTTCTTCAACTAATTGGCAGATGATGTGGCCAAGGGTAATATGGCACTCCTGTATGCGTGGCGTATCATCGGAAGGAATATTTATAAGCAGGTCCGTGTGCGCTTTTATTTCCCCACCACTTTCCCCTGTGAAGGCGATGGTCACCATTTCTTTTTCTTTCGCTGTCTCGAAAGCGGCAATGATATTTCTACTGTTGCCGGAGGTTGTCAAACCTACAAGCACATCCCCGCGATTTCCGATCCCGTTCACAAGCCTTGAATAGACAACATCATAACCATAATCATTGGCAACGGCAGTGAGGTAAGATGTGTTGCAATGCAAAGCTTCTGCCGGCAAAGCATTTCGGTCTGTATAGAAGCGGCCACTGAATTCTGCCGCAAGGTGCTGTGCATCTGAAGCGCTGCCGCCGTTTCCACAAAACAACACCTTGTTTCCTTTCTCAAATGCGCTGACAATCACATTCACACAATCCATCACGGTCTTCAAAAGTTGTTCATCTGCCAGCACTTTCGTTTTTACGTCAACAGAAGCCTGGATGATTTCTCTTATCTTATCCATTGTAGTTTTTTATGCGCTCCAGGTTTGCAGTCCATGTTTTGTAAAGGAATAATTTTTTACTTCTCCACCAAACTTTCTGAGTGCTTTGATGACGGCGAACCTCGTATTTTTTGGGCAATAAAAAATCATAAAGCCACCACCGCCGGCACCGCTTATTTTACCTCCGGTTGCGCCCGCCCACATGGCGGATTCATAAATTTCTTCGATCCTTCTGTTGCTGATGTTTTCTGCCATTTGTCTTTTTTGCTGAAAACCAAAATCGAGGATACGGCCTAATTCATCAAGCTGACCACGCAAGAGCGCTTCCTTCATCATGCGTGCCTGCTCCTTCAATTGGTGCATGGCTTCAATACTTTTTTCATTCTTGTCCTGCACATTTTTCACCTGCTCATCGATGATGGCAGCGCTGGAGCGGCTGGTGTCAGAAAAATACAAAACCAGGTTGTTCTCAAGTTCGTGAAGATAACTGGAAGGGATGCGTAGGGGATTAACAATTACTTTATCATTTTCATAAAACTCCATGAAGTTTACACCTCCGAACATGGCCGCATATTGGTCTTGTTTCCCCCCGGTCAAAAGCAAATCCTGCCGCTCGATTTTGTATGCATAGTGAGCAATATCGTAATCACCCAAGGGAAGTTTGAGCCAGGCAACAAATGCCCCGAGTACAGAGACGACCAGCGTAGAAGAAGTGCCCAGGCCTGAGCCTGCCGGCACATCTACAAAAGTGGACAGGCGAAAACCTTGCAACGGAAAATGGAAGTCTTGTTGCAAACGGTTGTAAACACCTTTCAGCAAATCCAGGGAGCCATCAGCAGGTAAATTTTTCACTATGGGAAATTCCTGTTTCTCATTTCGATCAAGCGTTTCCACAATTATTTCCCCGGTATCCAGAAGTTCGATGTTTGCATACGCAAATAAGGAAACTGTAGCATTAAGGATGGCGCCACCGTAGATGTCACTATATGGGCTGACATCGGTGCCGCCACCGGCCAGCCCTATACGCAATGGTGCTTTGCTGCGAAAGATCATAAACCCGCCATTGAAGAAATCGATTTAGCTGAAAGCGGAAAATTACAAAACTAAGGCTGCACTTTGTCAGCCATTGCAAGAATTTCACTAACCATCACTGCCCAACTGTATTTAACTTTTTCTTCAAGGAGATGGGGGAGAAAATGGCTGCTGCCCATTTTGAAAAATTCTTCGATGCTGGCAGCAATGCTCGTTGGGTCGGGCGCTGCAACTAAGCCAACTTTTTTGTCAGGCACCAGGGAAGGTAAG
>JBBQSI010000329.1:0-4324 GCA_038213975.1 Chitinophagales bacterium | reverse complement strand
TGTTTTCCCAATAAGAAGCGCACGGTTTTCATCATTTTTTACAGCATGCCTGTTCAAAAAGTAATATCGGTTCTCGTCGTCGAGCACGGCAATATCTGCTTTAATGGCGTTCAGCGTTTTTTCGTAGAACTCCTTTAGTGCTTTTTCTTTTTTCTGGCTCTGAACAATTTTTGTGATGTCATTCATTACGCCTTCAATGCCAATCATGTCTCCTGCTTCATTACAATATAGCTGGGCATTGATGCTGATATCTTTAATATTTCCGTCTTTGCATATCAGTTGTGTGTGAAAGTCATTTACATATCCGTAACTCTGTAAGTAGTCTACCAATTGTTGGCGCGAATCCGGTTCTGCATAGAGCCTTGCAAACGAATTACCTATCAATTCTTCAGGACTATATCCCAACACCTGTTGGCTTGCCGGACTGATCATCATCACTTCGCCTGCAAGTGTAGTCCGTATTAGCACATTTGGTAAGAATTTTATTAGCTGCAGGATATTATCAGATGGAACAATCGATGCTTCTCCGGTTAGTACGCTCCTGGCCTCATTTTTTTTAGTAAGAATTTTTTCAGCAATTAGGGTTGCCAGGTATTCAAGTGAATATACCTGGGCTTCGGAGAGTTTCTTCTCCATGTAATCCAATACACACAGGTTGCCTATCACCAGACCTCTGCAATCCCGGATCGGCGTGCTGTAAAAGAACTTTATGGCTCTACCACTTTTGAGAGAAAACAAAGATGAGGAAGAGTTTGTGAAATTCCGCGTCAACAGGTGGTCGTTGGGGTCAGTATGGCTGGGGCTGAGCGGCGCATTGCGTAATGGTATCTCCAGCGCATCTATACCAACCCGGGATTTTACCCATTCGCGCCGGTCATTAATTAATGAAATATATGCTACGGTAGTTTGAGCAACTTGGCTTGCCATCTGCGTGATTTGATCATACGCTTCTCCCGGACCTGGAACATGTATTTCCTTTAAAGATGGTGATCTTTGGCTTTCAGCTAGGCTCATTCGATTTCTGGAGTAGTGTAAGAATATTACTACAATAACAGAAATAATTCCGGGAAATTGTGTTGGCAGCGTATTTTTAATACATCCTGCTTAATTATTTTTCACGCTGAAAAATTAAGTTTGAAACAACCAGGCAGAGAGCGCTGGCAACAGCCCCGGAGGGAATATAATTAATCGTAAAAAAGACATTCGTAACACTAAGTCAGCAGCGCTGTATAGCCATCGGCAATGATCATATTTGTTCGGGAGGCTTTTTGCCTGATGGATTTTGCTTTTTCGTATTCCGGTGAGTTCCACCAGGCCTTTGCTTTTGCAACAGTGGGAAATTCCAATATCACCAGCCGGCCTGGCTGCCATTCACCTTCCAGGATTTCGGTCTCCGGGCCGCGAACAATGAACTTACCTCCATAAGAAGCCAGGGAGGCCGGCGTAAGCTTCTCGTATACACTGTAAAGTTCCTGGTCATCTATCTTCACATCCACAATTTCGTACGCTCGCATATTTACTTATTTGGTGAATGGCTTGAAGCTGTCTTTGAGAGAAACGGTACGGTTGAAAACCATTTTGCCTGGCGTAGAATCTTTATCGATCGAAAAATATCCATTTCTTACAAACTGGTAGGTGCTGCCGACTTCCGTGTGGACCAGGTTTTTTTCAATGCGTGCGTTTGTGAGTACCTCCAGGGAGGCAGGATTGATATAGTCTTTAAAGTCACCCTCCTCTCCTGCGGGATTCTCTACAGTAAAGAGCCTGTCATACAGGCGCGCTTCGAAAGGCTGCGCATTGTACACATCTACCCAATGGATCGTTCCTTTCACTTTCAGTCCTGATTGGTCATTGCCGCTGCGGCTCTCCGGGATGTAGGTGCAGTGGATGGTAGAAACGTTCCCTTCTGTATCAGTGTCAAAACTTTCACACTTTATAATGTAGGCGCTTTTTAATCTTACCAATTGGCCTGGCGCCAGGCGAAACCAGTTTTTGGAAGGCTCGGCCATAAAATCTTCTGCCTCTACCCAAAGCTCTTTCGAAAAGCTCACTTCGCGCTTATCACCTGCCTCGCCCGGGAGGTTCTCAGTCGTGAGCATTTCACTGCCCTTATCATAATTGTCAATGATCAGCTTCACCGGGCGCAAAACAGCCATTACCCTTGGTGCAGTTAGGTTCAGCTCTTCACGCAGGCAAAACTCGAGCAAGCTTATATCAATTAGGTTGTCCCTTTTTGCCACACCTATTTTATCGCAAAATGTTCGAATGCTTGAAGGCGTGTAACCTTTACGCCTAAACGCTGATATGGTTGGCATCCGCGGATCGTCCCAGCCGGTCACATGCCCTTCATTCACCAGTTGCAAAAGCCGGCGTTTACTCATGACCGTATAGGTCATGTTAAGGCGGGCAAATTCGTATTGTTTAGACGGAAAGATGCCCAGCTTATCGATAAACCAGTCGTAGAGTTGCCGGTGAGGTATAAACTCGAGTGTGCAAATACTATGGGTAATATGCTCGATGCTGTCACTTTGCCCGTGGCCGAAATCGTACATCGGGTAGATACACCATTTGTCTCCCGAACGGTGGTGATGTGCATGTTTTATGCGATAGATGATCGGGTCGCGCATGTGCATGTTCGGAGAAGCCATGTCTATTTTTGCTCTCAGGACTTTCTCCCCATCTTCGAAGACACCTTCCTTCATTTGCGACAGCAGGGAAAGATTTTCTTCAACTGATCTTTTACGGTAAGGGCTATCTGTGCCGGGTTGCGTGGGCGTGCCCTTGCCGGCAGCAATCTCTTCGGAGGTGGAGTCGTCTACATAGGCCAGGCCTTCTTTTACCAGCGTGACTGCATACGCATAGAGCTTATCAAAATAGTCGCTGGTATATAACTCCCCGGCCCATTCGAAGCCCAGCCATTTAATGTCTTCTTTTATGCTGTTTACATATTCTGTGTCTTCCGTTTCCGGATTGGTGTCGTCGAAGCGAAGATTGGTTGATCCATTATATTTTTTGCCCAGCCCGAAATTCAGGCAAATACTTTTCGCATGCCCAATATGCAGGTAGCCATTTGGCTCCGGTGGAAACCTCGTGCGGATTTTTTCATATTTCCCGGTTCGCAAATCTTCCCCAATAATATCTTCGATAAAGTTTGTACTCTTTTCTTCTTGCATGAAACTGTAATTAATTCATAAGATAATGGGAAAGTGCATCATTCAGCGGAAGCTATTTTTGCAGACGATCCGCGATAAGTTCCGCAACATCCAGCACTCGAACAGATTCTTCCTGCTCGTGGAGCTTCACGCCATCAGTGAGCATTGTATTGCAGAAAGGACATGACGCAGCAATTATCTCTGAACCGGTAGCCAGTGCTTCACGGGCCCGTTCGGTATTCACGCGAACATCTCCTTTTTCTTCTTCTTTAAACATCTGTGCCCCACCGGCACCACAGCACAGGCCGTTGCTCCGGCAGCGTTTCATTTCTACAAGTTCAACGTCCAATGCCTCCAGTACTTTCCTTGGCGCTTCGTAAATCCCATTGGCGCGGCCAAGATAACAACTGTCGTGGTACGTTATTTTTTTGCCTTTAAAAGATCCACCCCCTTCTAATTTTATTTTGCCTTCGTCAATCAATTGCTGGAGAAAGACAGTGTGATGAACGACTTCGTAATTTCCGCCCAATTCAGGATATTCATTTTTCAAAATATTAAAACAATGCGGGCAGGCTGTCACTATTTTTTTTACACTATAGCCGTTCAATACCTGGATATTTTGATAGGCCATCATCTCGAATATGAACTCGTTGCCGGCGCGACGGGCAGGATCACCCGTGCACATTTCTTCATTTCCCAGGATGGCATAATTGATTCCGACAGCATTCAAAATAGAGGCGAAAGCACGTGTAATCTTTTGCGCCCGCTGATCAAAACTACCTGCACAGCCGACCCAAAATAAAATTTCGGGCGATTTATTTTGCGCCACCATATCTGCCATTACCGGAACTTCCATCATTCATTTTTAAGTAGGCTAAAATACGACAATCAATTTTTCCATAAGCCGGTTCCAAATGCGCTTTAGTACTACATTTGCGAATCTTGCTGAACATTTACTGTGTTTAAAAAAATAAAAAACTGGGAACAGTGGCCCTTCAAGGTGTTGTACGCACCCATTGCACCGGTATGGCTGTGGTATATCTTACGGTCGCGGGCTGTATGGTTTTTCACTCCGAGCAATCCGCGTCTGACCTTTGGCGGCATGGAAGGCGAGCCCAAAAAGGAAATGCATGATCTCCTGCCGGAGAATGCAAGGGCAATTTATGTCAACG
>JBBQSI010000328.1:0-4325 GCA_038213975.1 Chitinophagales bacterium | reverse complement strand
CCTGGCGGAAGGGGCGCCTGAAAATTCTTTTCATGTTGATACAGAGATTTTAGCTAATGCCTTCACTTATTTTATTGATCGACTGGCACCCGCGGACAGCCTGAATTTTTCTGAAAGTGACGGCATGATTACCAAAGATGAATTTTTTAGGGAAGCAATGAGTAAGGTGGTGACCGACACATTACTGGCGGAGCTCCAAAGAAGATATCCCGGTGATTACGATCGACCTTTGCCAAACCATATGGGATCTGTAGGGTTGGAAAGGAGAGAAGAATTAAAATATTATTTTCCCATTCCCGCGCCATTTCCTTCTTCATATACTTACCGGTCGAATTATCAACCCGCGAAAAAAACAATGCTGCAGGTAGATAACTACATGAAAAGTATTTTGATCCCCAAAGGATATAGCAACAAACTTCATTATTATTATGTACAATCAGGGTATGCCATGACCACTTCCCTTGAAATGGTTACCGCCGGGGGAAAGCCGGAAAGCACGAATAAACGCTGGAGCGCCAAGACCGGCGGCGATGGCACATTTTCTTTCTATGAAATTTTCAAGTCGATCTTTTTCGAAACGGAATCAGAATTCAGGATGTTCGCTTTTATCATTTCGCCAAAAGCGGCAACCATTCAAAGCCGCGTCAGTTCGCTTGCAGCTATGGAGGAATTGATAAAAAACAGCTATCCATCCCTTCCGCCGGATTTGAAGAATTTTTCCCTGGCAACAAAAACGCTAACGGCGCTTGTATACCAGTTTCATCAGGATGATATAGGAAAAGTGCCGGTCTTGGTAACAAAAAATGCGATCCCTGTAACAACCCATTTGCGGAATACCGGGTTGCTATCTGTGTTAAGACCCAATTAAGTTTTAGCCGAAATGCATCTTCAAATATTTCACCTTAGCGATCAGATATAAGACGGTGATCAACACTCAAATTTTACTTTCTCAAAAAAAGTTTCGGATATATAAAAAAACTAATTTTAATCTATCCAGATTAATTCTTTTTCCGATGTATAATCCCATTCAGCCCGCTGATACAGCGCGGCGGCTCGAAGCGCTGCATGCATACGAGATCCTCGATACGCTGACTGAAAAAGATTATGACGACATTACCTTATTAGCAGCCACTATTTGCAAGACGCCGGTTTCGCTGATCACTTTCATAGACAAAGACAGGCAATGGTTCAAATCTCATTATGGCGTGGACGTGCCTGAAACAATTCTTGAGTACTCCTTTTGTATGCATGCCCTCAACACGCCGGAATTACCGCTGGTCGTCGAAGATTCACGGAAAGATGAACGCTTCGCAGATAACCCCCTCGTGACAGGCGATCCATATGTGGTTTTTTATACCGGCATGCCATTGGTAAGTCCCGATGGTTGCGCCCTGGGCACACTTTGCGTAATTGACCATCACCCGAAAAAATTATCAGAAGAGCAATTGAAAGCCTTGAAAACGCTGTCGCACCAAGTAGTAAATTTGCTGGAAATGCGCAAGTTCAACATTGCGCTACAAATAACCAAGAAGGAACTCGAACTACGAAATAAGGAATTGGAAAAATTTTCAGCCGTTGTCTCCAGCGACATAAAGGCTCCTCTCTCCGGGATCATCATGGCCAATCAAATTTTGGATGAGCAATACAGCGAAGCGCTTGGAGATGAGGGCCTCGAAGTGGTGAATGTTTCCCGCCGTTACACCGAAAAAATTAAAGGATTGGTGGATGGTATGCTTTCTTATTACAAAGGCGGCGATCAAACTGCCAATGCGGAAGAATTTTATATCACTCAATTTTTTGACTCGCTTTTCTCCGACTTGCCGTCTGACAGGAAATACAAACTTGATTATCCCCATGGGGAAGAAAAGATCAACATGATCCGTTCAGAACTTGAGCAGATTTTTGGAAACCTGGTGCAAAACAGTATTCAATACAACGAAAGTGAAATAGCAGAAATCAAGATCAGTTTCTCCGAAGCTCCGCAACAGTATTTCTTTTCGATTTCAGACAATGGTATTGGCATTGCGAAAGAAGACCAGGAGAAAATATTTAATCTTTTCACGACGGTCCCATCTCAATCTGGGAATGATGTTGAACACCACGGCATTGGCTTATCGACGGTGAAAAAGATCGTGGAAAAAAACGGTGGTATCGTCACGATCGACTCAACACCCGGCAAAGGCACCAAAATTTCTTTCAACATTAAAAAAGGCTGGCCACTGGGAAAGTGATCGATCGTCCCGGTCAACTTCGTGCAGCTCTTTTGAATTCTCTACATTTGGCACATGCCAAACAATCATATCAAATCGCAGTTTCTATTGGATCCCGGAGTCACTTATCTGAACTTCGGATCTTTCGGTGCATGCCCGAAACCAATTTTTGAGGATTATCAAAAATGGCAGTTAGAGATTGAGCGGGAACCCATGCAATTCATGACGGTTCACGGACCGGCTTATTTAAAAAATTCGCGGGACGCACTTGCAGCATACATCCATTGCGATGCAGACGATGTGGTATATGTCACCAATCCGTCTTACGGTATTAACATCATTGCCAAAAGTTTGCAGTTAAATGCAGGCGATGAAGTACTCAGCACGAATCTTGAATACGGCGCCCTTGACCGCACCTGGAGTTATTATTGTATAAAGGCTGGCGCCACATTCGTCCGCCAGGAGATTCAACTCCCCCTCACGTCGAAGGAGCGTTTCTTAGAAAATTTTTTCAGCGGGTTTACAAAAAACACACGGGCAATTTTTATTGGCCACATTACGAGCGCAACAGCTTTGATATTCCCGGTGAAAGAAATCTGCGACTGGGCGAAAACGAAAGGCATA
Source organism: Chitinophagales bacterium (assembly GCA_038213975.1). Lineage (GTDB taxonomy): Bacteria > Bacteroidota > Bacteroidia > Chitinophagales > Chitinophagaceae > Ginsengibacter. The sequence continues at coordinate 1,491 of JBBQSI010000328.1, read as the reverse complement.
TTTACCATCATCGACGGCGCACATGTTGCCGGGCACATCCCATTAAATATTCAGGAGCTCAATCCCGATGTATACACCGGTGCCTGCCATAAATGGATGTGTGCTCCCAAGGGCTGCTCGTTTCTTTATGTAAAAAAAGAACACCAGCATTTGTTTGATCCATTACTCATTAGCTGGGGGTTTGACAGCGCGAAACCATCGCATTCACAATTTTTGGATTATCACCAGTTGCAAGGTACCCGTGATTATTCAGCGTTTTTAACCGTTCCGAAGACAATAGAATTTTTGCAGGAAAATAATTGGCCTCTCCGGGCCGAAAGATGCAGGCAAATTGCACACGCTAATTACCTGCAATTTTGTAACCTGTTGGAAGTACAGCCGCTTTGCCCGGTTACTGATGAATTTCTCGGGCAGATGTGCAGCGTTCCGATAAAAACGCCTGAGCCGGAAAAATTGCAGCTATTATTTTTTACGAAATACAACATTGAAGTTCCTGTAATGCGCCAGGGGGATGACACACTCTTGCGCTACTCGATACAGGCCTTTAATGAGCAGGGAGACCTTGATAAGTTGTATGAGGCAATAGCCGAAATAAAATCCGGGGGAGAATTGATCAATTAATCATTTACTCACGGTGACGGGTGGCCGCGAAGGTAATCTTTGACGGCAAAATCCATATCAATGGGTTCGCCGTTTTTCAGCTTTACACTGATATGTATCGTTGGGCAATAACCGTAACCCCGATATCCATAAGCGAAGCCGAGGGAGGCTTCTTTTCCGATATGCACATTATCAGCAAATCCCGGGCAAGGCACGGTATAAACCACCTCCTCTATTTCATCCCGCCGGAACGAAGGCACATCAATCCAAATAAGGAAATCAAAATTCCTACTTCCGGTAATCGGTACCATGATAGCCCGCGGCTCGATCAATTCAATCAGAGGATACGTTTGCTCTTTCTGCAGTTGCTTCACTACATCATCATATTTCTTGTTCGTGTATTCTTCGCCCCTGCCCTGTACCACCAGTTGCAATAATTCCTGGGTTCTTTGCTCTGCCTGTTTTGCTTTCGCTTCAGCATTCAATGCTTTTATTTGCTGGCGCTGAAAATAAACTGACAGGGAGATGAGGCCTAATATCAACACACCGGCGATAATAGCCGCAGTGATCAGCATGCGGCGAACTCTCCTGCGCTTTTCAATTCTCTTCTCCTCTTCTTCCCGGCGCTCCCGTGCTGACTCCTTGTTTTTCCTGGCTTCTTCAGCAGCCACTCTTTCATTGTGCACCCGCTCACTTTCATGGAGATAGCCGATCACGTCATCAAAACCTGCTACGTAACGGTTTGCCCAATTTGCTTCTGGGTGAACTGTATTGAACCAGTTGAGTGCAATTTGCAATTCAGTGCCATCCAGGTAATCCCTCCTTTTCTCTTTTGCCAACTTGTATGCTTCAGCCAGTTGGAGGTACACGGCAGCCGACTCTCCTTCCGCG
>JBBQSI010000327.1:0-4356 GCA_038213975.1 Chitinophagales bacterium | reverse complement strand
AGGGTGGCGGGAAAAATTAGGAATGGATTACGGAGATGTGCAATGGGAGGCAACAGGCGAACGCCTTACGAAGGAAACCTTTGATAGCTATCGCAAAACCGGCGGCACGGCCATTATGCACATGATGAAGCCTGAATGGATCAAAACAGGCATTGCTGCTCCCGGCGTTTTGATCGCATCAGATGGAATGCCTTATGCAAAACTGGCGCATCCACGCACTGCCGGCACATTCTCCAGGTTATTGGGCAAATATGTAAGGGAAGAAAAAGTGCTAAGTCTGATGACCGCCCTTGAAAAGATAACATTGCTACCTGCCAGGAGGCTGGAAAACATTGCGCCTATGATGCGCTTCAAAGGCAGGATGCAGGTAGGTGCTGATGCAGACATCACCATTTTCAACCCGGAAACGATTATTGACAAAGCAACTTTTGAAGAAGGACTTGCCTTTTCCGAAGGAGTGGAATATGTAATAGTAAATGGTGTTCTTGTTTTGATGAATGGAAAAACAGTTGCAAACGTTTTTCCCGGCCAGCCGGTTTACGGGAAGTTTAAAAAATAGAAAATGCCAACCATAAGGAATCTGAAACCCGTGAATAATTGTTTTATCGGCTGGTGCGTCACTAGCTAAACGTAGATATCCTGGCATTTACAGGCAGTCATCGTTAGCTAATTGTAATAGCCACTATTTCCTGCAGCGGATAAAAAATAATGTAAACGAAACATTAAAATCTTAAAACGAATGAACGTATAAGTATATGTAAAAATCGTTACAAATTGAATAATTTTTACAGCGGAATTTCAGCCAGGTTTTTCCAGCTTAATACTTTTGCCATACTCCGGTTTTGTACTTCATCGCCGCCATAGATTAAGTAGCTGTCTGCAGGCGTAGCGCCTGAGAGCGGTTGGAAATATTTGAGGCCGTCAAAAAAATGGTTGTTGATAGTGCGGCCCGATTTGATTTCAACAGGCAGGAGCCGCCCTCCCTGGTCGAGCAACAGATCAATTTCATAAGAACCTGCTGCATTCCAGAAATAGTTTTTAGGAGGCAAATGGCGATTGAGTTGGTTTTTGAGGATTTCGTTAATGACAAAGTTTTCAAATAAAGCGCCTTTAGCAAAGTGGCGGTTGAGGTCACGGGTGTTGCGCAGATTGAGCAATGCACATGCTAAACCGGTATCATAAAAATAAAGTTTCGGGGTTTTGACAATTCGTTTATTGAAATTTTTATGAAAAGGCCGGAGCGTGTAAATGATAAAACTTGTTTCTAAAACGCTCAACCATCTGTTGACAGTTTGATATGAAACACCAATGATGTTGCCGATATCAGAGAGATTGATCAACTGGCCAATGCGGCCGGAACAAATTTCGAGGAACTGACGAAAAGTATTCAAATCGCCAACATTTAAAAGCTGACGTACATCGCGTTCAACATAGGTTGTAAGGTAGTCCTGCAGCCAGGTAGTGGGATCTAGATTAAGGTCATAAATGCGGGGATAGAAACCTTTGAGGATATAATCTTCATAAGTGGATAACGCAAATCCGGTATTTTGAATTTCTTCAAGAGAAAATGGAAGTAAATTGAAAATAGCGACTCTGCCCGCTAAACTTTGTGCAATGCTTTCCATCAGCATAAGGTTTTGCGAACCCGAAATGATAAACTGGCCAGGTAATTTTTTATTGTCGGTTATCACCTGAATGTAAGAAAGTAAATCCGGTGCATATTGAACTTCATCAATAATGGTTTTATTGCCACTATTTTGAAGAAAGGCTTTAGGGTCTGATAAGGCAAATTGGCGAAGTTCAATATCTTCAAGGTTGCGATAAGTATGCTTAGGAAATAATTCTTTTATCAGGGTTGACTTTCCGCTTTGCCGTGGGCCCGTAACAGCGATAACAGGCATTTTTTTAGCAATAGCGGTTATCTGTGGGCTTATTTTCCGTGTGATCATTAATGCAAATTAGATATTCAACTTCTAATTTGCAAAAACACTTTTTTATCTGTTGTACCAACCATTCGGCCAATATCAACACCAAAAAACCATCAATAGAATCTAAAGAAGTGAAGAAGATCTTAACGATACCAGGGACTAAGTAAATGAAAAAGATTTTATCATCATTTTTTACTAAATGAGCGAAGAAAATAATACAGAAAAGAAAAATGAAGAAAGCAAGGCACTAGTTACCGATAGTGTTGAGGGCACTGTATCACAGCAAAACATTGAGCCGCAAACCGAAAATCAATTTCAAACTGAGAAAATGGAAGTACATCACCCGCATCACGTAACACACAAAAAGAAATGAACAGAGCTTTCCTGGAATTCTTCATGATGTTTCCCGCCGTATTTCTCGGGTTTATTGCTGAAATTACAAGAGAGCATTCGGTTGAAAAGCAAAAAGGAAAAGAAATATATCAATTCACTGATCAACGATCTTCCCATTTGATACTGCGCAACTTAAAAATATCATCCATAGCAGAAGTCCATAAATTCTTTAAATAAATAGCAATTAATGAAACTGTCCAAAAAACTTGAAGCAACAATCCTGAAGGCCTATCATACTTTTTGGGATAGTTATTTCAACGGTGATATGAAAACATTTGCTTCATTGCTGGATGATGATGAGTGCCACATTATTGGTTCAACGAAGCATGATGTGTTCAACAATAAAAAAGACGCAGTAAAATTTTATGCATCAACGGCAGAACAAATCACTGGCAAAGCCGATTCCAGAAATCGCAAAATAACCTTGCTTCCTTATGATAAGAATATAATGGTGGAAGAGTTAAGTGATTTCTATTTTTTCGCAGATGATGAATGGCATTTTTATGGTCACGCCCGCTTATCCACTTTATTCAGTAAAAAAGAAGACGGTTGGAAAATTATTTACCAGCATGGCTCCATGCCAGATACAAAAGCTGAAAAGGGACAGCAATTGGCCGCAGAAGAAATAGCCGAAGAGAACAGGCAACTGCGTGATGCAGTAAAACGCCGCACGGTAGAACTGGAAGAAAAGAACAGGGAGCTGGAAATTGAAACGTCACTGGAGAAGGTCCGGGCTGTAGCTATGGGCATGCACCAGCCCGATGATATGCTTGCCGTGAGCAAAGTATTGTACCATGAATTAGTTTCTTTAGGTTTTGATGAATTAAGAAATACACTGATTCAGTCCTTTGCAGACGGAGAAAAATATTTTACTGATTACGACTATTCTGAAGCAACCGGAGGCAATACCTCAAAGATACCTTACACGGGCCATCCGGCCGTTGAAAAGTTTGTAAAAAAAATCCGAAAGTCTGACGAGGGATTTTTTGATCATACTATTAAGGGAAAAGAACTTAAAGACTGGATAGCATTTAGAAAAGCAAACAACGAAATTGATGATCCGAGACTTGATAAAATAAAATCGCTGCATTATTACAATTATTCCGCGGGCTCAAGTGCTATTGGCATTTCAACTTACAGTGCTATATCCGATGAAAAATTGCAGTTGCTAAAAAGGTTCAAAAATGTGTTTCAGCTTGCCTGGCAGCGATACACGGATATCACGCTGGCAGAAGCACAGGCCCGGGAAGCAGAGATTGAACTTGCGTTAGAAAGGGTAAGGGCACGAACCATGGCCATGCAAAAAAGCGACGAACTTGCCGAAGCTGCTAAATTGCTGCTTCAACTGGTGCAGGCCCTGGGTTTGCCGGTGCTGAGTTGTGGGTACAACATTTGGCAAAGCGGTGAAACGGTTTGCACGGGTTGGATGAGCGACAGCAGCGGTTCCATATCTCCCCCGTTTCGGATTCCGCTTACCGAAAGCCCAACGTTTATTCGTTTTCGGGAGTCCAAACAGAACGGTGAGCATTTTTATACAGAGGAAGTAAGCGGCGAGGCCCTGGCAGCTAATTACAGGTATATGCTTTCACTTCCTAATTTCCAGCGCATCGCAGAAGGGTTTCAAAAAGCCGGTTTTGCACTTCCTACATACCAGGTTAACCACGTCGTTAACTTCTCCCACGGAAACCTGATTTTCATTACCAACCAACCTGCTCCTGCAGCATGGGACATATTTAAGCGTTTTGGAAAAGTTTTCGAACAGACCTACACCCGCTTTCTGGATTTGCAAAAAGCAGAAGCACAGGCAAGGGAAGCTACGATTGAAGCGGCGCTCGAACGGGTGAGAAGCCGCTCGATGGCAATGCATAATAGTGACGAGGTGATGGATGTAGCCGTTCCCGTATACGAACAGCTGCAAAAGCTGGATTTCAAATTTGGAGCGGCTACTATCATTATCATGGATGAAAAAACCGGCAACATGGAGCATTGGCTGGCAGGTTTCCTTCAGAAAAACCATGTTGAAAGTTACCAAGTG
>JBBQSI010000326.1:0-4359 GCA_038213975.1 Chitinophagales bacterium | reverse complement strand
ACTTATTTTTATCGGATTGCTACCTATCTACATCTACCTCATGCTGTTTTATAAAAACCTGCTCTTAAGATTTATTTTCCTTTGGTTCCCGGAGAAAACTCAAGACAAAGTAAGAGAGGTCGTTAACGAGTCGGAGTCGATTATCAAAAGTTACCTGATTGGCCTTTTGATCCAAATCAGTTATATCACTATTCTCCTCGGAGGTATCTTATTGCTCTTCGGGATAAAACATGCGATCCTCATCGGGGCCATCTTTGCTATCCTCAACCTGATTCCCTATATCGGCGCATTGATCGGAAACCTGTTGGGCGTATTGCTTACGCTTTCTTCTTCTCCTGATCTCTGGCCGGTGTTGATTGTACTGGCCTCTATCGCTATTGTCCAATTTCTTGACAACAATATTCTCATGCCGCGAATCGTCGGCAGTAAAGTAAAGATCAATGCATTGGCAACTATCGTTGGCGTCATCATTGCAGGTTCAATCGCAGGCATTTCAGGAATGTTTTTATCGCTGCCGGTGATCGCCGTGCTGAAAATTATTTTCGACCGCACGGATAATCTAAAACAATGGGGCGTATTGCTGGGAGATGAGAGGCCGGATAAAAGCCCGATGAATTTTCCATTCTTCAGAAAAAAAAATGAAATGGTGCAGGAAGAACTGGAAGAGGACAATGACATAGAACCTACTGAAAAGTAGGATCTCAATAATTCGTTTCAATCCTTTCCCTCTTTTATTTAGATTCCGTAAGTAAAATCCTAAACAATTCTGACGGCTAAATTCAACATACGTAACCCGGTAACATCTAAACTTCAAGATCTCTGTGTTCCTCCGGCTTATAGCCCGCTTTAAGCTCTGCGAGTTTTTTCTGGCCGTACGATACGCGGGTAATGAAGGCGAAGAGTACTGGTACTACAAAAATGGCGAGTGTTGTTGCAGCGATCATGCCTCCTAAAACGGTCCAGCCGATCGTTTTACGCGACTCCGCGGCAGCGCCACTGGCAAAAGCCAATGGCAATACACCAGGATAAAAGCCAGCGAGGTCATAACAATTGGGCGTAGACGCAGCCGTATCGCTGAAATGGTCGCCTTTATGATATCCATTCCAATGTCTACTTTTTCCTTCGCATACTCAACAATCAGAATGGCATTTTTTGCCGCCAGCCCGATGATCGTAATCAAGGTAATCTGCGCATAAATATTATTGGTGAGGTTTGGCAAAAAAGTTAGCGTAACGATTGAGCCCAATGCACCGATAGGTACGGCAAATAACACAGAAAAAGGAACCGACCAGCTTTCGTACAAAGCCGCGAGGAAAAGAAATACGAATACAATGGAAATAGCAAAAATTGTTGTACTGCTGCTGCCGGCTTTTATATCTTCACTGCTCATTCCGGAAAACTAGTAGCCGTAGCCGGTAGGTAAATATTCCGCGGCCACTTCCCGCAGAGCTCAGATCGCTGTCCTTTACCAGCCAGATCTATCACTCAGTTTTTTGAATCTGGATTCCATTCCAGAGGAGGGTAGCCACTTTGCAGAGATCAGCATCTACAAATCCAAACCGGCCGTGATATGATATTTGGCCGTGGCGATGATGCATCCAAACACTGCTGAGGCGATCAGCTTATACTCCATTTTTTTTAAATACCCGGAATCCATCCCCTCCTGGAAAAATTCATGCACGGCAGTGGAGTTTCAATGGAGCCATGGTGGTTTGCAACCCGGCGAATCTTCTCTACGTATGGTAAGGAAAGCATGATTCTAAAAATTCAAAAATGAACTTCAGGAAATTATTTTCATTGGCCAGCATCTTTATTTTTATAGTCCTCCCCGGCTGTAAGAAGACTTCTACCGAGACACTCGATGAGATGGTGAATGGTATAAGTGTACTTAAGTTTTCCGGTACTTTCATTGGGCAAGGAGGCAAGGATGTTTCCGGGAAAGCTGAAATCTATTTGCAGGGTAACGAATACGCTCTTAAGCTGGCTGATTTCAATTCAGATAACGGCCCTGATCTCAAAGTGTATTTGTCCAAAGAAATTTCCCCGGCTGACTTTATTTCTCTCGGCGACCTGAAATCGACAAATGGTAACCAGGTTTACAACATCCCCGGCACCCCGGATTTCTCTCTATACCGCTATGTGCTCATCCATTGTGAAAAATACAATCACCGTTACGGTAGCGCAGAATTATCCAAATAGTTTTTGGGTACGTAAAAACTTTTTGACGCCATAATCTGCGAAGGCTGGTTAGGACAGATGTTATATTTTTGCCGCATTCTGTTTCGTGTTTTATTAATGCATTATTTATGGCTCCAATCAAGACAGCTTTGTGTTCGTTCGGTATGAGTGGCTGGGTTTTTCACGCACCCTTTATAGATATCAATCCCGGGTTTGAATTGTACGCTGTGTGGGAGCGAACAAAAGATCTTGCACAGGAAAAGTTTCCTGGCATAAAGACCTATAGGACCCTGGAGGAAATGCTGGCAGATGAGGCTATTGAGCTCGTTGTGGTGAACACGCCGAACTTTACCCATTTTGAGTATACGAAGAAAGCGCTGGAAGCGGGGAAAAATGTGGTCGTGGAAAAACCTTTCACCGTGACCGTTAGTGAAGCTGAAACACTCATCGCGCTTGCAAATCAAAAGCAAAAGCTCCTCTCTGTTTTCCAAAATCGCCGGTACGATAGTGACTTTAGAACGCTACAGAAAGTACTAAAGACTAACCCGCTGGGCGCACTTGTAGACGTAGAAATGCATTTCGACCGGTTTAAAGACGAACCGGGCCCTAAAGCACACAAAGAAACACCGGGACCTGGTACCGGGTCCTTATACGATCTGGGTGCCCACCTCATTGACCAGGCCCTTGTATTGTTTGGCAAGCCGGAAAAATTATTTGCCGATATCAGGATTGTGCGGCCGGCCATTTCCCAGGTGGACGATTATTTTAATATCATTTTATTCTATCCACAATTACGGGTTCATGTAAAGTCAAGCTATGCAGTAAGGGAGGCGCTTCCTGGTTATATTTTTCACGGACAAAAAGGTTCTTTTATTAAGGCAAAAACGGATATACAGGAAGACACTTTGAAAACAGGCAAAAAGCCCGGCGGGGCAGATTGGGGTAAAGAACCTGAAAGTGAAAAAGGGCTTTTGCATACTGAGATCGATGGCAAAATCGTGAATGAATTAGTAGTCTCAGAGCAGGGAAACTATGGCGATTATTATGAAGGAATATACCAGGCCATCAGGAACGGGAAGCCGCTGCCGGTAACTGGCGAAGAAGGACTCGCCGTCATAAAAATTATTGAAGCAGCCTACGAGAGCAGCGAAAAGGGCTGTGTTATCAATTTATGAATAAACCGCTTACATCCGTAAATCAAAAAGCTACAAAAGTTCATCCAGCTGATAATGTGTTAGCCGCCCTGGCGAACCTCTTAGAGAATGATAAGGTGCGCTATAACGATGAAGAGTACACGATAATTGGAAATGTTCCGGCGAAGCACAAATTTGTCACCGATGATCTTCACCCGGGTGATGAAGTGTTCATGTACGGTGTCCTGGTTGGGAAAGCAAAAGCATTTATTCCACGTGGCTCAGCAATTACAACCACCAATGTTGCGCACGCTGCCAGCGAATACAAAGTGAGCCAACGGAATATTGACTGGCCGAAGCCAGATGTTTCAAAGTTTATTGACCGGACTTTTAAGGGTTTTCACCGTGCCGATGGTAAAGTAGGTACGGCAAATTATTGGCTGATCATCCCGATGGTTTTTTGCGAAAATCGAAATCTTGATGTACTTAAAGAAGCGCTCGTCGATGAGTTGGGCTATGGTTCCAACCAAATACGCCGTGCACAAGTTGGTTCATTGGTAGACCTGTATCGTTCCGGGAAATCTCCTGATGAGGTGCTGAAAAGTGATCTGACTTTTTCAAATACAAAATCCCCGCAGCGCCTTTTCAACAATGTGGATGGTATCAAATTCCTGAATCATGATGGCGGCTGCGGCGGCACCAGGCAAGATGCGCGGGCATTGTGCGGGCTGCTCGCAGGCTATGTTGTCAACGCCAATGTGGCCGGAGCCACCGTACTCAGTCTCGGCTGCCAGAATGCGCAGGTGAGCATATTGCAGGAAGAGATAAAAAAACGGGATGCCGCCTTTTCAAAACCGCTGTATATATTGGAGCAACAGGATGTAGGCAGCGAAAATGATTTGATCTCTCTGGCTATCAAACAAACTTTTGCCGGCCTCATGAAAGCAAATGAAATTCAGAGGAAAGAAGCACCGCTTAGCAAACTTTGCATTGGTCTTGAATGTGGCGGCTCTGATGGCTTTAGCGGTATCTCTGCGAATCCTGCCAT
>JBBQSI010000325.1:0-4372 GCA_038213975.1 Chitinophagales bacterium | reverse complement strand
TTGCCAATTTTGCTGCTGCCTCGGGTTTCATACAGCAGTCTGTGCAAATATCAAGCTGTCCTGTCGGATAATATTTTGAAAAAAGTCCGTAAGATTTGTCGATGATTTCTGTCAACATATTTGTCGTCCTAAAATGGCTTATAACACTACCGCTTAATGCTATTAGCTGGGGTAAGATAAATTTTTTTCTCTTGAAAACCAATATCTTGCGATTATACATTTTCAATTGTCGTTAGAACAATCTGGCTAACGAATTTTTATAATATGACTCCCTTTTCATAATCGTCCCAATAGTCAACCCACCTTTTTTTAAGCAGCAATCCCTAACAATTTTGCTTCTCGTTCCTACAATGGAAATCCCAAATCAAACACAAACTTCTCCGGGGCAGGCAGTGGCTTGCGGGGTATTTGCTCATCACGCATAGCCGTGTTATAGACAAAGCCGGCGATCACAACGGCCGCCTGTTGCAGGTCAGGGATGGACAGGTGATCGTAGGTGTCCATGTTGCTGTGGTGCGTTCTGGTCTCATACTCCAAAGGATCCTGCACAAACTGGAAAGCGGGAATACCAACGGCATCGAAAGAGATGTGGTCTGTGCTGCCCGTGTTGCTGGTCGTAACGCCTGCAGCGCCCATGTCGCTAAAGGAACTCATCCAGTTTTTGAAAAGGTCAACGACGGCTGTATTGTTTTGCGTGTAAATACCCCGGATCTTACCGCTGCCATTATCAAGATTGTAGTAGGCGGAAATCTTTTGCTGCTCAGGTTTTAGTTTCATGTCTGCCGGATCACCAAAGTGTTTTTTTACATAACCGAAGGAACCATACAATCCCTGTTCTTCGCCGCCCCAGAGGGCGATCCTGATGGTGCGGCGTGGCTGCACGTTCAGTGTTTTTAAAATGCGGATGGCTTCCAGTGTGGCAATACAGCCTGCAGCATTGTCGGTAGCTCCCGTGCCCCCAGCCCATGAATCGAGGTGGCCGCCCAGCATCACTACTTCACTTTTTAGTTTTGGATCTGTGCCGGGTATCTCAGCAACGAAATTGTAACCCGTCAAATCTTTATCATAAAAAGTGGTCTGCAGGTTCATCTCCAGTACCACCTTTTGTTCAGTTAATAACCTTGAGAGTTTTAAATAATCTTCGCGGCTTATCTTCATTTGCGGCAGCGATGCATTGAAGCCGGTCATATACCCTTCACCACCGTCTACGAAAACGGTTCCATCGCGGGACGTGGATTCGCTTCGGATTAACCCGGCTGCACCTTTTTCCTTTAGGTTTTGCGTGGTGTAATATCCTTTTTTCATTTGAGGCAGGTAAGGTTCCATCTGCTTGCGGGTAATCATGTAGTTGTCGGGCAGGTTATTAAGCCCGGTATCTGCATACCGCGTTGCATAAGCTTCAAATGCACCAGGCAGCGTGGTGGTAGAAGGTTTTATCATCACAAATTTTCCCTGCAGGTTTGCGCCCGCTTTATCGATGTCCGCGGAATCAAGATTATCGAGCATGATGAGCTCGGTCTTCAGCGGTTGCCCGGTACCGTTACTCCAGGGCACAGGGTAGGCGATGATATTTTCATAATAAGGCACCTTCATCGCGAGCGTCGCCATCTCACTGCTCCAGCCTTTGCCGAACTCACCCCACGGCTCGCGTCCTGCATTTTGTAAGCCCCACTTTTTCGTGATCTCGGTTATCCAGTCCAGGGCACAATGGTAGCCGGGAGAGTTGGTAAGCCGCGGGCCGCAAACGTCCGTTATATGGTGGGCGATCATTTCCACCTGGGAGTTGTTTTTTTCTTCGGCTTTTATTTTTCCGATCATGGCAGTGTCCACGCCGTGCTGCGCAAAAGTGATATGTCCTAAAAAAATGACAATAGACAGGCTAAAAAGTAATTTCATAATCATGTTCAATATTAAGTGCTGCCAAGTTAGGAGTTTCCGGGGTTAACCGAAGTAAAATGCGGTGTGGTACGCACGAAATATGAACTTATTGATCTAAATTGAAAACTTTTGAAGGTACCCTGCTACTTTATGAGACGTATTTTTCTGACAGCGATTGTATTCCCTCTCGCCTTTTGTGTTGCCCCTTTAACTGCTTTTCCACAGGGCAGCGTATCTATTAATGACAGCCTCGCTATGGCAAAAGCTGTTGATGTTTACCATAGTTATATGACTCCTGAGTCAGGCCTCTACGACGGAAGTGAATATCCGTACAACGTTTATTACACCGTGAAACTGGCAGATAGCGATCCATTTTTCATTAGCAATCTATTCGATACAGGGGCAGTATTTTACAACGGGATGCTTTACGAGAATGTTCCTTTATTATATGACATTGTCCAGGGAGAAATTTTAATAAGAGATCCAACCAGGATCAACATTATCAGGCTGCACAAGCAACATGTGAAGTGGTTCAGGGTGCACGATAAAACGTTTTTCCGCCTGGAAAAAGACAGTGCTTCGGCGCACCCGCTCAATACCGGTTTTTACCTTCCGCTCTATCGGGGCAATACATCATTGTACATGTTTGCCTCCAAAGAAATTAACGAGTCCAGTTCTTCTTTTAACGGGCTAAAAAGTTACGCCGCCGAAAACGATGTGTTTTTTATCAGGAAGGGAAATGATTATTTCAGGGTAAAGGATAAGAAATCTGTTTTAAAAGTATTGGGCGATAAAAGAAAAGAGGTGACACAGTTTATAAAAAAGAACAAAATAAAACTGAGAAAAGAACTCTACTATGCTTTACCCAAAGTTGTCGCTTACTATGATGGCTTATCTACAAAATAGCATGCCTGCATACATGAAGACATTATTGAAGATAGCGGTTGCGGTTTGGCTGTGTGGCTGGCAATTCCCGGCGACTGCCCAACAAAATGCTTTGCCGCATATAACGGGTGATTTCAGGGACCTGGCAGCTAACGATTTTCTGTTGCAACTGGAGAAGCAAACCGGCTATCATTTTTATTTCGATACTGCGCAGATTGACTCCGTAAGGGTGAATATTTCCATAAAAGATAAACCGCTGACAGAAGCTATAAGGTCGGCATTTGAAAACACTACACTGGATGTAGCCTATTACGAGCCCGACAATATTTTTATCAGTAAAGGCCTCGTGGTGCAAACGCAATTGCCTGATGGTTTTTTCCCAGGCAGTACTCCAAGAACAAACAAACCGGAACGCGGGATTGTAGATTATGCTTCGGCACCTCAGCCCGCTACAAATAGCAACCTGGCAAGCAAACTATATTCAATCGGTGATCCTGCTAATCCTGGTTCTGCCGGTCCCGGAACGGTAACGGGATTTGTGCTGGACGATAAAACTGGTGCCCCGGTTATCGGAGCTTCCGTTCACGTGGAAAATACCAAAACGTATGTAGCAACCGACCAGTTCGGGTATTATACCATCGCCGTGCCTAAGGGCAGGCATACGCTTTCCATCCAAAGTATTGGTATGAAAGATACCAAACGCGAAGTGCAGGTCTTTGGCGACGGCAAGTTCAATATCGAAATGCAGGGGCAGATCATATCGCTGAAAAACGTCGTGGTCTCTGCCGAAAAAGCCAGCAATATCAGGAGCCTGCAGATGGGCTTGCAAACAATAGATATCAAAACCATCAAGCAGGTGCCCGTGGTGTTTGGCGAAGCGGATGTGTTGCGTGTGGTGCTCACCTTACCCGGCGTAAAATCAGTAGGGGAGGCCAGTACAGGTTTGAATGTGCGTGGCGGGGCCTCGGATCAGAATCTTATTCTTTTCAATGATGCCACGATCTACAACCCTTCACACTTTTTCGGTTTGTTCTCGGCCTTCAATCCGGAGGTCGTAAAAAATGTGGAGCTCTATAAAGCCAGTGTGCCGGCAAAATATGGCGGCAGGCTGTCATCCGTTTTGGAAATCAATTCAAGAGATGGTAACAAAAAAGAAATGGCAGGTACCGCCGGCATCGGGTTACTCACCAGCCGCCTGACGCTGGAAGGCCCGCTGGTAAAGGATAAATCATCATTCATCATAGGCGGCAGAAGCACGTATGCGAAATGGTTGCTGAACCTGCTGCCGAAAGAATATGAAAATAGTGAGGCAGGTTTCTATGATGTAAACCTGAACATCAGCCATGAGATCAACAAGAAAAATTCACTTTTCCTTACAGGATACCTCAGCGGGGATAAATTCAATCTGAACAGCGATACGGCTTATCGGTATGGCAACAAAAACATTTCACTGAAGTGGAAGCACATCTTCAACAACAAAGTGTACATGCTGGTAAGCGGTGGCCACGACCTGTACGAGTATAGCATTGAAAGCACGGTGATCCCTTTCAATGGTTAGATACTTGATTACAATATCATTCAGTATAATTTCATAATTCATTTCAATTAT
>JBBQSI010000324.1:0-4373 GCA_038213975.1 Chitinophagales bacterium | reverse complement strand
AAATCACACATAAGAGCACATCATGTTGAGCAGGAAATTGATCAAATATATTCAAAGTTTAAGGCACAAAAAATTTCGCGACGAGCACAATGCCTTTATAGCAGAGGGCCCGAAGATTATTTCAGAATTTTTAACAGAAAGGAGTTTCGCCTGTGAAATGATCTGCGCATCGCCGGGCTGGATAGCGACAAATGATCGTTATTTAAAAGCGATTAATATAATTGAAGTAGATAGCGTCGTCCTCTCCCGGCTTTCCGATTTAACTACACCGAATAACGTAATTGGCGTTTTCAAGAAAACACCGCCCAGACCGTTGACAGATATAAAAGATCAATTCGTGTTGATGCTGGATGAGATCAGGGACCCGGGTAACCTTGGCACCATCATCAGAACGTGCGATTGGTTTGGCGTTAAACTCATTGCCTGCAGCCTTGGTTGTGTGGATTGCTATAATCCTAAAGTAGTTCAGGCCACAATGGGTAGCCTGGGAAGGGTAGATGTAAAATATTTGGATCCCGAAAATTATTTCAGGGAACATCCCGCAAAAAAAGTGTACGCGGCAACGTTAGGCGGAAGGCCTCTTGACTCTTTGGGTAAAATTACGGAGGGCTTCATGATAATTGGCAATGAAGGTGGAGGAATCCGTCCGGAAATTTTAAAGTGGTGCACTGATGAGATAAGTATTCCCGGTACCGGAAAAGCAGAGTCGCTGAATGCCGCTGTTGCAGCCGGCATTATTCTCTCGCGTTTATCGTGACTTTGATTTTATCGAAATTCAATTGCCGCAACCGGCTGGATCTTGCGGATGAGCAATGATGGTATGATAAGGATAACGGAACAGACGACGAGCGTTGCCAGATCCACCAGGACAACTTGCCACCATACAACATCCGCATGTGCGACATCCATAAAATAAGCCTCTTCGTCCAGCTTAATAAAACCTGTTTTCTCCTGCACAAAACATATCAGCAGGCCGAGGATAGTGCCGGCGATAATGCCGGTGATTGCAATAATGGATGTGTTGTAAATAAAGATCTTTTGGATGGTGAAATTCTCTGCCCCAAGCGCTTTTAAAATTCCTGTCATCCTTGTTCGCTCCAGCACGAGTATGATCAGGCAAGTGATGAGATTCACAACGGCCACCACGATCATAATTCCCAGCAGGATGTTTTTGATTCTACCCTGCAGATTAAGCCAGTCAAAAATATTTGGATAAACCTCTTCAATCGTTTTGCTATACCATCTGCCGGGCAATGCGCCAGACGTAAAAAGGAAGTTGTTTACGGAATCCGTTTTGGTGTAGTCTTTCAGAAAAACTTCGTAACCGCCGATGTCTTCCGGCGCCCAATTATTCAGGCGCTGGATCAACTTAATATCGCCAATGCAGAAATTTTGATCATACTCGTCGATGCCAGTTTTAAAAATACCGGCTATCCGCAGTTTTCGGGCCCGCTGGCTGCCATTACCCTGGATAAACAAAACGATCACACTGTCGCCGGCATCTGCCTCCAGTTCATTCGCGGCATACTGCGAAATGTTTATGTCTTTGCTGTAAGCACTGTCCTTAAATTCCAGCCAGCTTCCTTTTACCAAAAAAGAGTTGATCCGGTCAAAATCAAAACTGCTGTCAACGCCTTTCATCAAAACACTTTCAATATCATCGTTGTACCGGATGATGGCCGACTTGGTAGCGTAGCGTTCTACACTTTTTACCCCGTGGATATTTCTGAGAAAAGTTTCAAGCGAATCATTTCTTTCAATGGGCTCTTCCTCCGCGATGCTGGCCTGCGCCAATACATTTTGTTGAACACGGACGTGTCCCCAAAAACTAAAAACTTTATTGCTTATTACATTTTGGAAGCCGTTAACAAAGCTCAATGCAACTATCATCACCGCTACGCTCACCATAGTAGCGGTAATGGCGAGGCTGATAATGAAACGAGAGAATGTTTTTTGGCGGTTGAAAGCTATCCGCCGGGCAATGAAAGAAGAAACATTCAAACGTGGTAAGTTTAGTATATTGTAAAACTAATATTTTAAATCCGTTGCATGCTGCCGTCGAAAATTGTAAAGCTGCTTACCTGCCTGCTTACCTCCCTTTCTCTTCCCGGTTTTTCGTTTGCCATTAATCCCGATAGTATTTACATTCCCAACATTCGGTCTGCACGGCTGTTCGATGTGGGTAATCAATTAAGCCTGCCGGTGATCAACCTGCAAAGTGGTGACCAGGTGGAGTTGCATTTCGATGACCTGGATGGCGATGTAAAATATTATTACTATACCTACCAGCAATGCAACAGTGATTGGACACCGGTAAACGTTGGCCAGTTTGATTACCTGAAGGGCTATACGCAAATTCGCATCACTACATACAGGCGCTCTTCTATCGCGTTTACACGATATACCCATTACCAGGCACTCGTTCCCGACAAGAATATGTTCCCCGTGAAATCAGGGAATTATATTTTGAAAGTATTCCTGGATGGCGACACTTCCAGGATGGCTTTTACGAAAAGGTTAATGGTGTTAGACGGCAAAACAACCATTGCCGCAAAGATCACGCAGCCCTTTACGCCTGATTTATTTCGCACTCATCAGCGGCTGCAATTTACCGTGGATGTAAAAAACCTTGAAACTTACAATGCCGCTCAGCAGGTGAAGGTGGTGATCCTCCAGAATTTTCGCTGGGACAATGCGCGCCGCGGTATTATGCCATCATTCGTTCGCGGATCAGTACTTGATTATAATTCTCCGGACAAAGCGGTATTTGAAGGCGGCAAAGAATGGCGGTGGCTTGATATCCGGGATTTCCGCCTGCAGAGTGACCGCGTGTTAAAAGCAGATTATAATAAAACCTCGACTGATATCTTCCTTCGGCCCGATGGCCCATTGGCAAGCCAGCGATACATATACTATGCTGACTTTAATGGTATGTATTCCATGGAAGCTACCCGCGGAATAAATCCATATTGGGAGGCCGATTACGCCACGGTTAATTTTTCCTTTATTCCACCCGGTGGCACGCCATATGCTAATAAAGATCTATATCTCTATGGGCAACTAACAAATTATAACCTCACTGACTCGCTGAAAATGGTGTTTGATCCTGCAAAAGGCGAGTATGGTACACACTTCTTTTTAAAGCAGGGTTACTATGATTATACCTATATGGTGGTAGATCGTGATAATTCGTCAAACAGGTTCCAGGTTGATGGTGATTATTTTGAGACTGAAAATCTCTATACTATCCTAGTTTATTACAAGTCTTTTGTTGGCAGGTACGAGGAGCTTGTAGGCGTTGCTACGCTTAATTCACGCATAGACAGACCAGGGCTGAGTTTTTGATCTATTTAACTCCGCACCGCACTTATTTCCATTCTTGAATCCAGTTAGCTAGGGTAATCCACCTTATTTAGATATATTTGCCGTCGGGCAAGTCTTATACGACCAGCTCCTACTGAACTCCCCCAGGATCGGAAGATAGCAAGGGTAAGTGGTTGAGCGGTGCGATGTAAGTAACTTGCCTTTTTTTATTTCCCTCCAACATAAATTACTTTGCTCCCTCATCCCGTGTTCTGAATAGAATATCTTTGTAATCTTTCTCAACAACTAAAAACGTTTTCAAGATGAAATTTTTCATTGATACAGCTAACCTTGACCAAATCAAAGAAGCGCACGAGCTGGGAATTTTAGATGGTGTTACCACCAATCCATCGTTGATGGCCAAAGAAGGCATTAAAGGTGAGGAGGCCGTGATGGCACACTACAAAACTATTTGCGAATTAGTAAATGGCGATGTAAGTGCAGAAGTGGTAACAACAGAATTTCAAACCATCATCGAGGAAGGTAAAAAACTTGCTGCTATTCATAAAAACATAGTGGTAAAAGTGCCGATGATCCGGGATGGCATTAAAGCGATAAAATATTTCTCTGACAACAATATCCGGACAAATTGCACACTCATTTTTAATGCAGGACAGGCGATGTTGGCAGCCAAGGCAGGAGCCGCTTACGTTTCACCGTTCATCGGCAGGATCGACGATATTGGCTGGGATGGTATTGAACTAATTGAGCAGATTGCCCACATTTTCCAGGTACAGGGCTATGAAACAGAAATACTTGCAGCCTCCATTCGTAGTTCACTGCACATTGTAAAGTGTGCGGAAGCCGGCGCAGATATATGTACTTGTCCTCTTGAGTCCATCCTCGGACTGATAAAGCATCCACTTACTGATAGCGGCCTGGCGAAGTTTATGGAAGACGCCAAAAAATTTGCGTAGCAGAAAATAGAATGAAAAGCCCTTTCATTCGAAGGGGCTTGGGTGGTTTCAGCGATGTTAACTCTTCCGGTTTTTCTTTGGAGATGATTTGGA
>JBBQSI010000323.1:0-4389 GCA_038213975.1 Chitinophagales bacterium | reverse complement strand
AGTGATCAACAATATTGCAAAAGCATATAGTGGTTTATCTGTATTTGCAGGTGTCGGCGAGCGCACGCGTGAAGGAAATGACCTGCTGCGCGAGATGATAGAAGCCGGCATCATGAAATATGGTGACAAGTTTAAGCACAGCATGGAAGAAGGCGGCTGGGATCTCGACTCCGTGGATATGGAAGACCTGAAGGATTCTAAGGCTACTTTCGTGTTTGGCCAGATGAACGAGCCGCCCGGAGCAAGAGCCCGGGTTGCACTCAGTGGCTTGACCATTGCTGAATATTTCCGCGATGGTGATGGCACCGGGAAAGGAAAAGACATTCTGTTCTTCGTAGATAATATCTTCCGCTTTACGCAGGCTGGTTCTGAAGTATCGGCGCTGTTGGGCCGGATGCCATCAGCAGTGGGATATCAGCCAACACTTGCCTCGGAAATGGGTGTGATGCAGGAGCGCATTACTTCGACACGCAACGGATCCATCACCTCTGTGCAGGCTGTGTATGTACCTGCGGATGACCTTACGGATCCGGCACCTGCAACTACATTTGCTCACCTTGATGCTACAACGGTATTGAGCAGGAAGATTGCGGATCTTGGAATTTATCCTGCTGTGGATCCCCTGGATTCCACCTCAAGGATTCTTACGCCCATTATTGTGGGTGAAGAGCATTATGCTTGCGCAAACAGGGTTAAGCGCACACTTCAGCGTTATAAAGAATTACAGGATATCATCGCAATCCTTGGCCTCGATGAACTAAGTGATGAAGATAAGCAAATTGTTAGCCGTGCCAGAAGGGTGCAGCGTTTCCTTTCCCAGCCGTTTCACGTCGCGGAGCAGTTTACCGGTCTTAAAGGTGTGCTCGTTCCAATAGAAGATACTATCCGTGGTTTTAATGCCATTATGGATGGAGAAGTGGATGAATATCCTGAAGCAGCCTTCAACCTGGTAGGTACATTGGAAGATGCGATAGAAAAAGGTAGAAAAATGATGGAAGCGGCCAAATCCTAATTACGAGTCAGTTTATGAATCTTGAAATACTAACACCGGAGAAAAAGATTTTCAGTGGAGAAGTGTATGGAATACAACTTCCCGGGATCGACGGCATGTTCGAAATTCTCAATCGCCATGCACCAATGGTCAGTGCGCTGAAAGCAGGTAAAATGAAGATTTTGAAAGACAAAAGTTCTGCTTCTCACTACAACATCCAGGGTGGATTTGTAGAAGTGCTGAATAATAATACGTCAGTTCTTGTGGAAGGAGCGAAAGAAGCCTGATCTCAGCTTTAGGGGACCTGGCCCAATACGCCAATAATTTTTTTTCAAAAAACGATATTTAAACAAAAAAAGCGGCTCTTACAAGCTGCTTTTTTATTTAAATAATTAGTAGTTATTTCCCGGTATCCGGGGTTTCTAAACCTCTTCCCGTTTTATGTTGCAATTCATCAATGCGTTTTGAGGCATCTGCTTTTGACAAATTCTCATCGAAAGATTCACGAGCTTCATCGCTGAGGGTTTTAAGATATGAGCGCTGTGCACCAGTCATTGGCTCATCACCTGTCGTCCAGTTATCAGGATCTTTTACAGTATTCGAGCCGTTTGCCGGCGTGTTGGCAGGTGTTTTGTTTTCAAGGTTATCCATGTTATAAGTTTTTACGGGAAAATTATCAAAAAGCGAACCATTCAGATTTACGCATGGCAATTGAAAAACTCAAGTTTATGAAAGTGATATTCACACTACTGATGGCTACTACAATATTAGTAGCCTGCAATTCTCAATCCGGTAGTACGGAAGAAGGAAAAGATGCAACCACTACTGTATCGGCTGACAGCGTTAATCTGCCTGGCGGTGTTATCAACAGTTCGCCAATCAGTACGGACACCGCAGCAATGAATGTTCAGAATGCGGAAAAAGCAGCCGCAGATTCTGCCCACTAAATTTCAGGTAATTTTTTTCACTTGCAGAAAGCTCCACAGAGTAAGTGGTACGATCAAGACAATGAGTAATGCCATCCACCAATTGCAGCATAAGGCAATGACAATGGCTAAGATGAGCAGGTAAACAGGGTAAAAGAAAAAAAGTAAGCCGACGACGATTGAGTCATAGTGGTCCTTTGCTTTCTTCCTGATGATGAGGTGGAAAAGCGATAACAGCGGCACATGTAGCAGGAACCCCACAAAAGCAGGCAATGCGAGTAACAGGAACTTAAACCGGGATACGGTTGTTTTGAAAATCAATTGCCTTTGCCGGAGGGCATCTTTCGGTAATTCTATTACAAGATTGTTGAGTTGTTGATTCAGTTCAACATTAAAAGATGCAATAGACCTGCCCGTAATTCCTTCTTTCGAGATATCATCTGATTTTATAAAATTGCCGAACCTGAGAATTACATTTTTACCAAATTTTTTAAACGAACTGTAGTTTATTCCGACTGGAAGAACTTTCAATGCAATTCCATTTTCCCAGGCCGTCAGGGCCAGTCGTGCTGTCCCTTTTTTAAGAGGGCGGAGGTGCCATTCATTAATACATCTTCCTTCGCTGAAAATAAGGACAATTCCATTTTTCCTGAAAATTTGCTGGCAAGCATCGAAGGTGGCATAGTTATGTTCCAGGTTTTCTACGCCCTCACTTACGCGATAGACTGGCAGCATGTTGAAAGCATTAAGGATTCGTGTGATGTTTTTACTGGCAAATGCATCTCCCCTTGCCAGTGAATAGATCGGATGGCGAAATAAGGTAGCCAGAATAATTGCATCCAAAAAAGAATTGGGGTGATTGCAGGCGAGCAACATTGGGCCCGGCCGCCGGAGCATCCCGGCCTTCTCAATAAAAATGTTTCTGCAGTATAAATGGATAAAAAGTCTGGCAGGAAGAAGGAAAATTTTGTAAAGCAATCTAGCCCTTTGGGTGAAAATTTATTTTGCAGATGCCGGAGCGGGCACGGCCTGGTTTTTTGCTTTCTTCTTTTTCTTCTTTTTGTCCCTGGCCATAAACAATAGATAAGTCCCCAGTGCCATGATGCCTAATAATGCGCCTAACCTTTTCATAACCCGAATTTTAAATAGTGAAAACTAATTGAGCTGTGGATCGAGTGGGAAATTAATCATCATTTCGTAATTACCTCCCAGTTGTTTCAGAGAAGCCTTCCAAACGTCTTCGGGCTCGGTATTGAATACAAGATTGCGGGTAGCCTCCACTGTTAGCCAGCTTTCTTCTTTCATTTCATTCTCCAGTTGCCCTTCTGACCAGCCGCTGTATCCTATAAAAAATCGAAGCTTTTCCGGATCAATTTCGTTACTATTCAAGTTCGCCAGGAGGCTCTCGAAGTTGCCGCCCCAGTATACATTGTCAAAAACTTCTTCGCCACCGATAATTAGTTCAGGGTATTGATGTAGGAAATGCAAAGAATCTCCCTGCACTGGCCCGCCTGTAAAAACAGGAATGGAAAGGCTGCTTAGGTCGGGTACAAGATCCTTTAAGTTGGCCGGGAACTTCCTGTTAAGTACAAATCCGAAACTGCCTTCATCTTTATGTTCGCAGAGAAAAATGACGGTACGGCTAAAATTTGGGTCTTTCAAAAATGGATTCGCGATCAATAACGTGCCGCGGGCCGGGGAAATCATAATTCTAAATTATATTTAATTCATCAAAAGATACGGCTACTAAAAATCAAAATGAAATTTAATAGGTAACGCTTAGTTAAAAAACACCTGAAATGCTTACAGGGTTTGCATTTCATGAGATGTTACACATAATTTTGTTGTGCATGAAGAAAATTTTCCCCGTCATTTCCATACTGATATTTATTTCCTTGCTGGGGATCATTTTTTTCCAAATCGTCTGGATTCGCCAGGCGCTGGAGGACAAGGAGCAGCAGTTTGAAAAAGGCCTTTACATGGTAACTGTGGCTGCGGCTGACCAACTGGGCGAAGTAAAAGGAAACATGTCGCCATTTGACAAGCGCAAAAATTCTGACATTCTTTTCCCGCTGAATGTATTCCCGACCACTATCGCACATAAGTTTACCCGCCAGGAAATCAGGGAAAAAATTAAAAAGCACTTTGAAGAGTACAACCTGGGTGATGTCGCCTTTGAATTTGCCATTACGCCTACATCAATGATCGGCGAAGATCTACAATCGGAAAATTACTTTAAAGCTTACATTGACACGGCGCACAATCTCTCTGTGATCTATCCCATACAGACTCCGGGAGGAAGCCTGGCAGAGGGGCTGACCACTGAAGAATTACTCGTGCTGGTAGTTCCGCATGTGAAGGGCATCATTTGGCGACAGATGATTTGGATGGTTATCGGCAGCGTTCTCTTTACCTGTATCATTTTTGCTGCATTCTTTATTACGATCCGTGCTTTGCTTAATCAAAAAAAGC
>JBBQSI010000322.1:0-4392 GCA_038213975.1 Chitinophagales bacterium | reverse complement strand
GGAGATATTGTCAGCAACACGTCCCAATCCGACCTGGTACCATCACTTGCCTCACGGGTAAAAAACAAGCTGGGTATAAAAAATCCATCCTGCGTGGCATATGATATCTTGTTTGGTTGCCCGGGCTGGCTACAGGGAGTGATACAGGCAGATGCTTTTACGAGGGCAGGAATGGCCAAGACATGTCTTATAATAGGTACCGAGGCGCTTAGCCGCGTGATGGATCCTTATGACAGGGACAGCATGATATACAGCGACGGTGCTGGTGCAATTGTTACCCAACTTTCGGTAGAAAGCAATAGCGGAATATTAGGAACAAACGCTGCATCATTTGCGAGTGAAGATGTCGATTACATTTTTATGGGAGGATCGAACAACGCTGAAAAAAACAGCTCTGCCAATTACCTGAAAATGCAGGGCCGAAAGGTGTATGAATTTGCCCTGAAAAACGTGCCGATTGCCATAAAAACCTGCCTTGATAACAGTAATGTAAATTTGTCTGAAGTGCAGAAGATATTCATACACCAGGCAAATGAAAAAATGGATGAGGCTATCGTTAAACGCCTTTTCAGGCTTTACGATTTGCCGGTTGACACAGAAAAGGTAATGCCAATGAATATCAGCATGCTGGGAAATAGTTCTGTCGCCACTATTCCGACATTGTTCAATATGGTTAAGAAAGGTTTGTTGGAAAATCATTCCCTGGCATTAGGGGATATTATCGTGTTTGCATCGGTTGGTGCAGGCATGAACATAAACGCAGTTTGTTACCGGGTATAACCGGGAATTTTTATCACAAAAACACATTTATGGCTAAATCAAAAGAAACCTTCGCAAAAAGAGAAAAAGAGAAAAAAAGAATTAAAGCTCGTGAAGAGAAGAAGGAGAAGAAAGAAGAACGTAAAGCCAATGCCAATAAAGGAAAATCATTGGATGATATGCTTGCATACGTTGACGAGTTTGGCAACCTTACTGCTGTGCCGCCCGATGAGCGTTAGCAGCCAGGGAAATATGAAAGGGTGACGTTCACCATTTACAAGACATGTTTGCAGCAGCATCTCTGCCGCCGGCCTTCTCCAGGCTGCGCAAATGGCATTGTATGTTCTGAGTTTTCATTCAGCTGATGGTAATACCAATCCACCTTTGAGAGGCAAGGTTTTCAGATCAGTATAGCCCTTCCGGTGCGAAGGAATACCAGACTTTCCTGCAATAACTTCCTTAAAATTCCAATAGTATCGGCGAGATATACAGTCGATTCGTTCAATCAACCATCCGCACGTAGTACCTCCAGGGGCGAACGATTGAGAAAGCCACGGCTATTCAATAACCCGGTAACCACAGTAATAAGGCAAACGAGAACAAAGAGTGTGGCAACAGGTACGAAATCAGGGTGAAATGGAGTCTCGAAAAAATATTTAGCTAATGCCCAGCTTGCCGCGAGTGCGAGCAAAATGCCGGTAAGAGCAGCAAGGGCGCCGAGGAAAAAATATTCAAGAGCCGTGATAATAAATATTTGCCTGCGGCTACCACCCAGGGTTCTCAGTAAAACGCTTTCCTGTAGACGCTGGTATTTGCTGATCAACACTGAAGAAATAAGCACAACAATTCCGGTAACGATGCTAAAGCCTGCCATAAAGCGGATAACAAATCCTATTTTATTGAGTAAGTCGTCCAATACTTTCAGTACGAGACCAAGGTCTATTATACTAACGTTTGGATGCGCTTTTACAACTGCCCGTTGAAAATCAGCTGACACCTGCTGGGAAGGAACCCGCGATAGCAATACATGAAATTGCGGCGCGGCTTCCAAAAGACCTGTCGGAAACACGACAACAAAATTTGTTTGTATGCCGCCCCAGTTGACTTCCCTAAAACTGCCGACCAGTGTTTTCATGAGGGAGCCTTGCACATTAAAGGTTACGGTGTCACCGAGTTCCACGCCACTTCTTTTGGCAAAGTTTTGCTCCAGGCTTATTTCGGGCAGGACATTACCGTTGAATTTTCCTTGCCATTTTCCTTCAGTTATTTTTTCAGACTGCGTAAGCGAATCACGGTATGTAACCCTGTATTCCCGGCTAAATAGCCAGCGCGAAAGCTTGACAGTCGAGTCTTTCCTGGCCCTGGCCGCATCTATACCATTTACTTCTTCCAGTCGCATGTTTACAATCGGCACCCGCTCACGTACCGGCAAGCCAAACTTAGCGGCGATGGCAGTTACACTGTCTTCCTGTTTACTCTGAATGTCGAAAAGCACAATATTCGGCTGGTTTTCGCTTGTACTAAGGGTGATACGATTTACCAGGACTGATTGCACAAAAAGCAGGGTGCAAATTAATGCTGTGCCAAGACCAATCGATACGATTAAGATCGTCGTTTGATTATTTGGCCTGTAAAGATTTGCCAATCCCTGCCGCCACAAATAACTCCAGGAGGAAGGAAAAAAGCGGCGTACCGACCAGGTGAGCGCACGTGCAATAAGCAGCAGCACCAACAAAGCTCCACCGATTCCGAGAATAAACCATAACGCCTGCAAAGGACTTTTCACCTGCAATAACGTAAACCCATAAACGAAGCCTGCAATCAATAAATAAATGAGCCACCGCCATCCGTCTTGTTTCATTTTTGGCGGATCTACAGACGAACGCAAGGCATTGAGCGGAGAAATTTTCCGGACTGCTAATAAGGGAAGCAAAGCGAACAATGCAGAGATCACAAAGCCGAGTACCAGGCCCTGTCCTACCGCCGGCCAGGAAACAGGCGTGTGCACTTTCACCGGCAGCAAATCCTGCACAACAAATGGTAGAAGTTGCTGGATGCCGATACCCAGTGCTACGCCAAGCAAGGAACCAAGCAAGCCGGTGATAACGATTTGTAAAAGAAAGATCGCAAAGGCCTGGGAAGCTTTTCCTCCAAGACACCGCAGGATCGCTATGGTGTTTACCTTTTCTTTCACGTACACATGCACTGCGCTTGCCACACCGGTACAACCAAGCAGCAGCGCAATAAAACCAACGAGAGAGAGAAACATGGTAAGATTGGTAAATGTGCGGCCGGTATCTTCTTTCTGGCTGGCAATCGTTTCATAATTCAATTCATTTGCTTCCAGCTTAGGTCTGATTTTCTCAACCAGTTCATCAGCATTTGTACCCGGAGCAAACTTGTAATAGTAACGATAGTTGATTCGGCTTCCTTTTTGGGCCAGCCCTGTCTGCTTCATATATTGCATGGGTATGAAAACAATGGGGGCGACAGATGCACTAAGTCCTGTTTGGCCCGGGACATTCATCAGCTTTCCGGCAATGGCAAAAGTCATCTCACCTATTCGAATCGAATCCCCGATTTCAGCATCATATTGCAGCATGAGCGTCTCGTCTACAATTGCCTGCTGACTGGTACGAAAATTTTTTGCGGCAGCGGTCGGCATAGTTTCCAGGATACCATAATATGGAAAGTCACCTTGCAGTGCCCTTACCTGTATCAACCTCGTTCCTCCATTTTTAGGAAAGAGGATCATCGACGCAAAATTTTGCTGGTATGATCTTTCCACTCCAAGCGAGTCAAGAAAATGCTGAACGGTTGCTTCAGGTTTCCTGTTTGCTGAAAGTTCGAGGTCGGCACCGAGCAAAGACGCTGCCTGGTTATCGACCTCCTGCTGGAGATTGTCTCCGAGGGAGTAGATGGCCACGAGCGCCGCGATGCCGAGAATGATGGACGAGATAAAGAGGAATAAACGACTGCGGCTTCGCCGGCTATCCCGCCAGGCCATTTTCAACAGCCAGCGGGGATTAAAATTACGTTCTCTCTGTACTTGTTTACTTTCCAGGTTTATTCTGTCCATCCGGTGGTGGGATTAGTTTTCGGGTAGGGTGATCCGTTATGCAAGGTGAAGCAGCGGTTTGTCACTTACCAGTTTCCCACCTTTAAGTTGAATGATGCGTTGAGTTTTGGCAGCGAGATCAGTGTCATGGGTCACCATCACGAGGGTGGTGCCTGCTTCCGTATTGAGATCGAAGATGAGTTTTTCTATGGTGCCGCCGGTTTCCGCGTCAAGGTTGCCGGTGGGTTCATCAGCAAAAAGAATGAGCGGATGATTATTAAATGCCCGGGCAATGGACACGCGCTGTTGTTCTCCACCGCTAAGTTGAGCAGGATAATGGTGACTGCGGTTGGCAAGCCCCACTTTCCCCAACAATTCGATTGAACGTTGTCGCACTTTTTTCTCGCCACGAAGTTCCAGGGGAACCATCACATTCTCAAGTGCGGTGAGCGTAGGCATTAGCTGGAAATTTTGAAAGATGAAGCCGATAAATTTATTCCTAATGGCGGCCAATTGGTCTTCATTAAGCGTTTCCAATCTAGAACTTTGAATCTGGACACTGCCTTGAGTCGGCC
>JBBQSI010000321.1:0-4400 GCA_038213975.1 Chitinophagales bacterium | reverse complement strand
GGGCCACCCATCAGGCAACCCTTTTTTTTAAAACCTTTTTTCACCTAAAAGAACTTACTCCTCTTATCTTTTATTTTAGCCATTTTTTTCAGTGAATTGAAAGACTGGCCTAAGGCTACCTGTTGGTTACGGGAAAACTCGCTGTTCTTTTGCTGAGCGAGAGGATCGTCAGTGCCCGCAGACTTTTCTGCCATGCCATCGACTTTGATCAAATACACGCCTGTATTGCCTGCAATAGGTGGCGATACTTTGGTTTGATACGTCTTATTGAAAGCAGTACCAACAACTTTTGGTTCGTTGCCGATTCCATTTACAATCATTGCCTGGAAAGTGAGCGTAGAATCTCCGCTGGTGGTAAGCACTTGCTGGTTAAAAGCTTTTGCGGCTGCTTCAAGCGAGGTTACTTTTCCTAATTTCTTCTTAATTTCTTGGGCTTTTTTCTCGTTACGGACTGTTGATTCCACGAGTGGGCGAGCAGTTTGAACGTCCGGCTCTCCTTCTTTTACAATCTTGTCAACGCTCGCCACCACAAACTGGTCTTTTAATGAAAAGGGTTCAGAAACAGCTCCTTCTTTTGCGTCAAATGCCCAGCGAATTACCGGCCTGGCATCCTGCAAGCCTCCAAGTTGAAAATCATTTTCTTTTACTATGCCAGGAAATGAAATTTTATTGAGACCATTTGCTGAAATGTACTTATCGAAAGCCTGCACATCCCTGGCCTGGCCTGAGAGTTTCGTCGCGGCCGCGTTCGCTGTGTTGATCGTTTCATCACTCGGTACAATCTCACGGGCGAGATAGGCGATCTTATACGCCGGCTGCGGATTCTTTTTATCAAGAATTTCAATGTAATGCCAGCCGAACTCGGTTTTCAATACCTTTTTATTTTCTCCGTTTTCATTTAGAAGAAAATCCCCAAACTCGCTGGCAAAATTGTCGCTCTGGATGGTCATCAAATCAAAGGTCATTACACCCTGGTCGTTGTGAGCAACCTGGTCCGTAGAATATTTGGCTTCAAGCGAATCGAAATTGGCGCCATTCCGAATGGCAGTAGAGATACTGTCCGCCAGGTTATGCGCTACGCTGTCTGGCAAAAGCTGTTGTCCGCTTTGCCTATCTACTGTACCTATTAGAATGTGCCTCATTTTTATACTGTCAGGTAATATTTTGGTATCAATTTTTTTTGCCAGCACGAAACTTTGTTGATCGATATAAGGTCCGTAAACTCCGCCATCAGGCAAGTCTATAAGTGAGTCCGTATCAGGAATTTGTAGTGTGGACTTTGGCACGTATCCCTCAAAAAACTGCATGGTGGAAGAATTTCTACCAAGGAATGCTTTTATGTTTCCACTATCCGCTGCCATTTCCTGTTTCAAACTGCTCAGGGTTTCTTTTATCCGCAAACTGTCTCCTTGGTTAGGATTAGCGTTGAAAACAACATAAGAGATCCTGCGACCTGCTTCCTGCTTATACTGGTTTCCGTGCTTACTGATATAATCTTCAATATCACCATCGGTCACTTTGATAGTACTGTCGCTGATAGAAGAATATGGTATCGCTACATAAGAAAGCGTAGCATATTTTGCAGTCTCCTCCGCTCTTTTCGCATCTAACCACTTGGGTTCGTAGATACTTCCTGCTATCATGGAAGTGTATTTAGTATATAAACTGTTGAGCCGCATCGGGTCAATCACCTGCTGAACCAGCACCTCGCGCTGCTCTTTATTTTTATTCTTCTTCATCTGCGCCCACCATTGCTTTGCCTGCTCTACATCGTACTGCCCGGTTTCCTGGTTAGTAAATGCCTGCTTTAATTGCTGCGGTGCATCATTGCTGAACATTACCGAACTCATTTCTTTAGCCGTAAAAGTCAATCCCAGGTACTTGAATTGCTTATCGACAATTTTCTCTGCCACCATCTGGTCCCAAACATTATGCATGATTTGGTTTCGCTGATCGGCACCGCTGTTGGGATATTGCTGTTCAAGCTGCTTAACGCTGGCATTAAACTCGTCATAGGTAATATCTTGTCCATCTACTGTACCGAGGGTGGTTGTATTCGTACCTCCAAACAATTGCCCCGTACCACTTTTTGAGTCCATAAGGATGAAACCAATAAGACTTAAAGCGATAACAACAATTACAATCACCGCACCCCGGTCCCGGATCGTCTGTATAATTGACATAAAAGATTTGTTTTAAAAATAAGGACGGCAAAAATAGGGTAAATTGATATAGCAGCAAAAGATGGAAAACACCTATAAGACAGGATTAACAAGGCTTTTCCGCGATTTGTCCGCACTGAAAATTGACAGAAATGGCGGAAGTTAACATAGGTTGTTAAGAAGGAGCGTTTTTGGTGGACAACCCGGGTTCCGGATTTGTACTCTTGTACATATCTTCTAATAAGTTTTCCAGGTTATCAACGATGCATATTTTGACGATTTTACCAAACACAATTTCTACCGGACAGAATCACAAAAAATTTATTGCGTTGGCAATCATTTTTTCCTCACCATTTTTTATCAACCCTTGTCAACAAAAAACGCATCTCTATACTACCTTCATATTACACCCTGTGGAAAAGTTGGGGAACAACGTGGAAAAAGGGAGTTTTCTAATTTTGCATCAATGCTCTTTTTCTTTCTATCCACAAATCCACAGCCCTAATAGTAATAAGCATTTAAATAAAATAGAATTATTATTAAATACTATGACAGAAGTTAACATTGAAAAAGCTCGTCATGATCTGGACAAACATGGCTACCTCGATATTGATATTGATGTGAATCTTGATTTGTTTGTTGAGATAGAAAAGCTGAAAAAAGAAAAGAATGCCATCATACTTGCACATTACTACCAGGAACCTGATATACAGGATGTTGCGGATTTTATCGGCGATAGCCTGGGACTGGCGCAAAAAGCGCAATCGACCGACGCCGATATAATAGTGTTTGCCGGCGTTCACTTTATGGCGGAGACGGCAAAGATTCTCAACCCGCACAAAAAAGTACTGCTGCCCGATTTGAAAGCAGGCTGTTCTTTGAGCGACTCGGCGCCCCCTGCCTTGTTTAAAAAGTTCAGGGACAAATATCCTGACCACATCGTGATTACGTATATCAATTGCTCTGCAGGTATGAAGGCGCTGAGCGATATCATTTGTACGTCCAGTAATGCGCAGGCGATCATTGAAAGTTTACCTCCGGACCAGAAGATAATTTTTGCTCCGGATAAAAACCTGGGCGCTTACCTGATAAAGCAAACGGGCAGAAATATGGTATTGTGGAACGGCGCCTGTATGGTTCATGAAATATTTAGCCTGGAAAAAATTACGAAGCTCAAAATAAGGCACCCGAAGGCCAAACTGATCGCCCACCCGGAATGCGAAGATCCAATCCTTCGAATAGCTGACTTCATTGGCAGCACTACTTCTTTGCTGAAATACAGTATGGAGGATTCGTGCGAAGAATATATAGTAGCCACTGAAACAGGGATTCTTCACCAGATGCAGAAGGAATCACCAAATAAGACTTTTATACCTGCGCCTCCCGATAATATGTGTGCCTGCAACGATTGCCCGTACATGAAACTTAATACCCTGGAAAAACTTTATCTCTGTATGGAATACGAGGAGCCGCAGATTACAATGGAGAAGGAATTGATTGAAGCTTCAAAAAGGCCAATCGAGCGAATGCTGGAGATCAGTCATCGGTATGGTTTGTAAAAATTTAGACAAAAAAAAAGAGATGCCCCCCAGCACCTCTTTTAAATCTAAATAAAAATCTATTACATTTCTATCGTGAATCGAATCAGGGAAAACAAATTCTGTTCCAAAGTTTAGTTATAGCACAGAAAACAAAGTTTGGGTAAATTTTTAAAGCCTGGTGTTGATTTTTTTTCCGGGGCTGTTGAAAAAGAAGCGCAAATTTTCTCACAAAATATTTTCAAAGGCCTTTAACCGGACTACGGCTTTTTCAAGTGTATCTTCTTTTTTTGCGAAGCAAAACCTTATAACCTGGTTATTCACAGCCTGCGCATAAAAGGCAGAGACGGGAACACCGGCTACTTTTGCCTCGAGGCAAAGTTTCCTGGCAAAGTCATCTTCCGGTATTTCACTCAGATTTTTATAGTCGTACAATTGGAAATAGCTTCCAAAAGAAGGCAGTGGGGTAAAAGAAGTTTGAGCCATCAGTTCCTGGAAATAGTTTCTTTTTTGCTCCATCATTTGGGTCAATTCAGCAAAATATTTTTCGTTCGGTAAATAATTAGCAATTCCATATTGCACCGGTGCATTGCACGAGAAGCAATTGAATTGGTGAACTTTTCTGAATTCCTTCATCAATTGTTCCGGGGCAATGCAATAACCTAACTTCCAACCTGTACAGTTATACACCTTACCAAAA
>JBBQSI010000320.1:0-4411 GCA_038213975.1 Chitinophagales bacterium | reverse complement strand
AAAAGGAGGTTCTATTTTTGTTATTTTCCATTTGCCTTTTCTAATAGCGCATCGCCCAAAAAGTTCCCAGCCCATAACATAGTCTTCGCTATGAACGTATTTCTTTTTCTTATTTAAAAAAGGAAGTAATGATGTTCCTTTATAAGGAGCTATTTTTTGTCCTTTGTAAACTGAGGGATGTCTTGTGCCGGCCACCTCAAGAAATGTAGGCGCCAAATCCATAATTGTAGTGAAGGCATTTGTTATATATTCACCTTCGTTCTGAAAAGGCATTTTTATAATCATAGGTGTACGGATGCCGCCTTCCGAACTATATCCTTTATAAAAACTATTTACGGCACTGGAAGCATGTGCCCATTGCGGACCATAAGCGGTATAAGAATTTTCGGTTCCCATATAAGGATATGGATTTTTTTTATCCGGTGTTTCATTAAATTCAAAAGCATCCGGGCCGTTGTCAGATAAAAAAACAAACAAAGTATTTTCATATTCCCCGATATCTTTTAAATATTGAACCAACCTGCCGATATTATGATCAAGGTTATCAATCATCCCAGCATAAATTTCCATTTTCCTTGCTTCAATTCTTTGCTCACTTTTAGCAAGAGAGTTCCACGGGATTAGCGGCTGTTCCGTTATATAATACAAACTCCCTTTTACATCGGGAAGTTTTGGTAACGTGACATCCTTCGAAACAATACCTTTTTCTTTTAAAGCATTAAAACGAAAAGACCTGAGACTGTCGTAACCGATGTCATATTTTCCATGATATTTTTTTATGTATTCCGGCGGCGCTTGCAGCGGCCAATGCGGAGATGTGTAGGCAGCATATAAAAAAAACGGCTTTTTATCTTCATGATCTTCCTTAATAAAACTGATCATCTTATCTGTATATAAGTCTGTTGAATATTTTCCACCGGGGTATTGCGTGTAATGTCCATCTTCCCAAAAGGAAGTTTCTCTCTTATCGGGATAAAAATGATTGGCAGCAGCATCCATCAATGCAAAAGACCGTTCAAACCCTTTGGCAGTAGGGCTTTGATCAGGTGTAAGGCCAAGATGCCATTTGCCTGAGATATAAGTGTGGTATCCCGCATCCTTCATTAATTGTGAAATGCAAGCTACTTTGTTATTTAGAAATCCTTCATATCCCGGATGGCCGATTTGTTGTGGAAAGTAAGTTACATGTTCAGCCATATTCCCAAGTCCCGCAATATGGTTATCCGTTCCCGTGAGTAACATGGCCCGTGAGGGTGAACAGGTGGCCGCGGTATAAAAGTTATTAAAAATTTGGCCTTTGGCAGCCAATGCGTCAATATTAGGTGTAGCTATCTCGCTTCCAAAGCAGCCGAGATCAGCGTATCCAAGATCGTCGGCCAGGATGAGCACGATGTTCGGTGGTTTCTGCTGCAAATCCGTCCCCCATCCGGAAACCATCAACAATAGTGAAAAGAATACAAGAAAACACTTTTTCATTTAGAGATGATTAAAAGCTATTTTTGGTTCAGCATCATTTTAAAGGTAATCAATCGCCTGCTGCAACGGTATATCTGGACACCGCTGGCGAAGTAATATCCTTCTCGCTAATATCCTTCTGAAACACTGCACTTTAACCTATTTGCTTTGATACCTTTTTGAATCACTGATCAATTTTTGTATCAATAAATTTACATGGCATCCCGTACGTCGAAGTTGAAGCTCACCCTGCTTTTTGTCAGTAGCCTCACCATCATGTCTATCATCACTATTTCACCGGCCTTGCCACAGATGGCGTTGGTTTTCTCCGGCGTTCAACATGGCGCTATCCTGGTAAAGCTGGTACTCACTATTCCGGCCCTGATGATCGCGCTGGTGGCACCGGTTACCGGCCGCCTCATTGACCGGCATGGCCGGTTAAAGATTCTTTGGTTTTCCCTGGTGCTATATGCCCTGGCCGGTTCCGCTGGTTTTTACCTTGAAAACATTTATCAAATTCTTTTGTCGAGGGCTTTGCTCGGTGTTGCCGTTGGCATGTCAATGACAATTGTTATCACACTTATTGCCGACTATTTTGAAGGTATGGAGAGGCAAAAATTTGTCGGCACCCAGATTGCTTTTATGTCAATGGGTGGCATAGTATTCATCGGCATAGGTGGGCTACTCGCGGATGCGAGTTGGAGATATCCGTTCCTGCTTTACCTGGCTGCGCTGTTAATATTACCTTTTACCCTTCGCCATTTGCATGAACCTGCCATCGCCAATAAAACAAAGCAGGCTCAACAACAAGTGAAAGTGCCCGGGATCATTTGGTTACTGTTTCTCAATACGATGTTCATGTGGATAGTCTTTTTCCTAATTCCGGTGCAGATACCATTCTACCTGAAGAACATCGGCATAGACAAAAGCTCTTTGATCGGCGCTGCCATTGCTACGGCGACTGCTTTCTCAGCGATTTCATCTTTTTCTTACGCAAAGATCAAAGCGCGCTTTGGGTTTCTTGATATTTTTTCCATGGGTTATTTACTCATGGGTGCAGGCTTCCTTTGTGTATCCGTCTCCGCTACCTACTTGTTAGTGGTCATTGCCATGATGTTGACAGGCCTGGGAATGGGGATGATGATACCGAACACGAATATGTGGGTGATGAAAATAGTGCCGCCGGAGGTGCGGGGGAAGGAGATTGGGAAGCTCACAACTTTCTGGTTCCTTGGCCAATTCCTGTCACCGATCGTTATTTTTCCGCTGCTGAAATTTTTGTCTTTGTCCAACACATTTATGCTCGCGTCAATCGTGTTGTTTATTTGTTCCGTTTGTTTTCTGGCATTTCGTTTTACAAAGGCAGGGCAATTGATTGTTCAATAAATCACCTGCTACCTGCTCAAGATAGCAATGCAGGGCTCGTTTATTTTTTATTACCACTATGTCATCTGCCATCGTATTAGCGACTATTGTTTTACTCATCATTGCTTTATTCAGCAATATTGCGCGCCCCTCTGTTCTATTTATAATTGCCGTCGGGATATTTTTTATTTTCCGCATCATTGACCCCTTAGATATCCTAAAAGGATTTACC
The DNA here is from genome assembly GCA_038213975.1 of Chitinophagales bacterium. GTDB lineage: Bacteria > Bacteroidota > Bacteroidia > Chitinophagales > Chitinophagaceae > Ginsengibacter. The sequence goes on along the minus strand of JBBQSI010000320.1, from coordinate 1,359 downwards.
AATAAACAGATTATCCTGATCTTTTTGTTATTGATCTTGTCTGCCGGATTCAAGAAACATTTTGGAAATGGATTTTTCAACTATTTATTTAAACCCGGCTTAAAGCCCAGGCGGTTTTTACTCCGGATGATGTTGGTTGTTTCATCCGCTTCGCCTTTTATTAATAACACACCGATAGTTGCGTTCATGATACCCTATGTAAAGGATTGGGTAGATCGCAGAGGCCTGCCTGCTTCTAAATTTATGATACCGCTTGCATTTGCCACCGTACTGGCGGGCATGCTAACAACAGTAGGTACTTCCACGAATCTTTTATTGAATGGCCTTTTGGCGGACTCGCATTTACCTATGTTGAACTATAAAGATTATCTATTCCTGGGAATATTGATATTAATTGCGGGCTTACTATACATTTATGCGGTAGGGTATTATATTCTTCCCGCAAGAAAAAGCGCTAGTCAAAAGCTGGCCGAAAATATAAATGAATATGTTGTAGAAACCCAGGTGGAAAACTCTTCACCCCTCATTGGAGAAAATATCAAAACCCGTTTGCGTAACCTGAAAGACATCTATCTTTTTGAAATCGTCAGAAGCGGGCGATCAATTTCTCCTGTATCACCAGAGGAAATTATCCAGGCGGAAGACCGCTTATATTTCTCGGGGCGTACGGAAGCGATTGCGGAGTTAGTGAAAAATATAAAAGGATTGCGTCTGCCGCAAAAGGAAACGATCAGTAAATACAGGCACAACCATTTTGCCGAAGCGCTGATCCCGGTTAATTCAGTTTTAATTGGTAAAAAAGTGAGCGAATCTAATTTTCGTAAAAAATACAATGCTTCCATAATATCGCTTCATCGGGATGGCAAACGTATGGAAGGACCGCTGGGAGATTCCGTGTTCAATGCCGGCGACCTTATGCTGGTACTGGCAGGTGATAAAATGCCGGAGCATCCCACCGACATTTTCCTGGTGAAACGTCATGAACTTCAACTGGAAAAAACAAAACAATCTGCCGTGGAAAAAATTGCACCCTTCCTGGCGATGTTCTTTTTAATCCTCGGTATCACGCGTGTAATGGATTTATTTATTGCAACGATAATCGCCATTTTCATTTTTATGAGTATTCGAACGCTTAAATTTCCTGATATAAAGAAGGCCATAGATATTGACCTTGCCGTGTTGCTCCTGGCTTCATTGTCCATTGGGCTTGCCTTGGATAAATCCGGTGCAGCCAGGTGGGTTGCCGGATCTATCCTGCAAATGAGCGGCACCACACCCCTGGCCGCCATCTCTCTTTTATTTGGTATTACAGTCGTCATCACTGCAGTTGTGTCTAATCCCGCAACGATTGCTATTGCT
>JBBQSI010000319.1:0-4431 GCA_038213975.1 Chitinophagales bacterium | reverse complement strand
ATGATTCGCATTTTGCATCACCATTGCCACATCATCGGCATGTACGAGGTCACCGTGTGTTTCCATCAATACATTTACGCCGGCTCCTTTTGCAAAATCACCTAACTCCTGCAAACCGGAAACAATAAGGGCCAGCGTCTCTTCCTTGCTTTGTCCATCAATAAATTTATTCGGGAATACCCGCACGTTGGGACAACTAATTTTTGATGCCAGTTCGATAAACCTCTTCCCCTCATCCAGGTTTTCGGTTCTCTTCTCACTTGCTTTAAAATGTAGCGTACATGAGCTTCCCAGGTCGACAAATTGCAGGCCGTGTTCCTTCATCCTGGCCATTGTTGTCGCAATATTCCCGGGCGTATTGAAAGAAGGAGTTTTAGTCAAATCCATCTCGTGTTGCAGGCCTCGCAGTTCCACGCCCGCGTAGCCGTGAAGCTTAGCGAAAGTCATAATTGCTGGTAAGTCCCACTCAGGGCAACCGAGCGTACTAAAGGCGAGGGGCAAATTATTATTCCGCGAATTGCATGATGACCGGAGCATAACGCCGGGCACCGCAAGCGATGAAATTTTGAGAAAGTATCTTCGGGAGTGTGTATTCATAAGAGATCAGATTATACAAGCGGTTTCTGAGAAAATAAATTTACTCAATTATTCCTGGTCAGTGTTCCGTAAACACGTGCCAAAACAAAAAACCGGGATGCCCGGCTTATTTTATTCGATAGGAATGCGGTTGACATTATTAGTAACCCAATCATTAAAATTTTGTAATTCAGGATTTAATTTTTTTGCATATGCTCTATCACGTGAGCCGAGGAAATCATCTTCAAACTCTGCGTAGTATTGAAACATATTGCCCAGATCATCCGCGCCGGGAAAGCCGAGGCCGCGGTAGACATCAAAAGGAACAGCATTGTAGGAAATTTCCTTGTCGAGGTGTTTGGATAATATCTCTGCCATCTCTTTCAATGGAAGTGCTTCACCTACAATCCCAATCGTTTTACCAACAAGAGAGAGACCTTCTTTAAATATTCCGTAAGCGCATTTACCGATGTCTTCCGCGGCAATACCGCCAAGTTTTTTATCGCCCATCGGAAAATTGATAGCATACTTGCCGTCCTCACCTTGTTTTGGGCCCATGCCAAAATAGATGAGATTTTCCCAGTAAAAAGATGTCAGTAAAAAAGTTGTCGGCACGCCAGCATCGCGAAAGTAACGATCTGCGGCACCTTTGGCATCAAGATGCGGCACCTTATATTTTCCACCCAGTGTTGGCATACGGTCGTCTTCTAAGGGAATTTTCAGACGAGTATCCTCGAGCGTGGACCATATTACATGCTGAAGTTTTTCAGCTCTTGCGGCTTCCGCTAAATTTTTTACCTGGCTGTCCTCCTTTTCCGGCGACATATGTTCCCAGAAAAATGTCACGCAGTAAGCGGCGTATGCTCCGCGCATGGCTTCTCTCACGCTTTCAATATCATTCAAATCAGCTTCGACTACGTCCGCACCGAGGTCAAGCAATTTTTTCGCCTTTTCAGAATTTGCATTTCTTGTAACAGCCCTCACGACAAATTCGCTGTTTTTGTCATTTAAGATTGCATGCACCAATCCCCCACCCTGGGCGCCGGTAGCACCGAAGACAGTGATAATTTTTTTCTCTGACATTTCTTTAAATTTTTTTGATTTATAAATTGGATATTTTACACAGGCATGCAACGAGATAACTGCTTAAAATTATTTATTGTTTTCTGTAATCTGCAGGTTGTACTCGTACAAATATTCCCGGGCGGTTTCATACCCGGCATCTGCGTGTCGAATGATGCCCATCGCCGGATCATTGCGCAATACCCGCTGCAAACGGGCCGCAGCTTCTTCTGTGCCATCCGCAACGATCACCATACCTGCGTGAATGCTATACCCCATGCCTACTCCACCACCATGATGGAGGCTCACCCAACTGGCACCACCGGCTGTGTTTACCAGGGCATTTAATATTGGCCAATCCGCCACAGCATCGCTGCCATCTTTCATCGCTTCGGTCTCGCGATGAGGACTAGCAACGGAACCAGTATCAAGGTGATCCCTGCCAATAACAATCGGCGCTTTCACTTTTCCCAGCTTCACCAAATCATTGAAGGCAAGCCCGGCTTTTTCGCGCTCGCCGATACCCAGCCAACAGATACGTGCAGGCAAGCCCTGGAATGCAATTTTATCCTGCGCTAATTTTATCCAGCGGACGAGTCCTTGATTTTTAGGAAAAAGTTGCAGGATAACTTCATCTGTCGCTGCAATGTCTGCGGGATCTCCGCTGAGAGCTGCCCAGCGAAATGGACCTTTGCCTTCGCAAAAAAGCGGGCGTATATAAGCTGGTACAAAACCAGGAAATCCAAACGCTTTTTGTGCTTCTTCTTTGTCGACACCATCTGCCAACATTTTTTCGTATGCCCTTGCCCGTAAGTTGTTACCATAGTCAAAAGTGATGGCCCCTTTTTTCTGAAGTTTTAGCATTAAATCTACGTGCAGTTTCATACTTTCAAACGCCTTCTCTAAGTACTGCGCGGGATTATTTGCCCGTAATTTTTTCGCATCATCCACAGGTAATTGGTGAGGAACATAACCTATCAGCGGATCGTGCGCAGACGTTTGATCTGTAAGTGAATCAGGAATAATATTCCGCTCAATCAAGCGCTTCAGCAGCGCAACTGCATTGCAAAGCACGCCTATACTTCTTGCGACTCCCTGTTCTTTATATCGCACGGCATTATCAATTGCCGTATCCAGGTCAGTCGCTTTCTCGTCAAGATATTTGGTCTCTATTCTTTTGTCGATCCGCCATTCTTCCACTTCAGCGATCAAGGCCACACCACCATTCATCGTGATGGCAAGCGGTTGTGCGCCACCCATGCCGCCGAGCCCGGCGGTGACATTTAACCTCCCTTGCAGTGTACCATTAAAATGTTTTCGTGCCACCGCTCCGTAAGTTTCGTAGGTGCCCTGAACGATGCCCTGGCTGCCAATGTAGATCCAGGAACCAGCCGTCATCTGGCCATACATCATCAAACCTTTTTTTTCCAGCTTGTCAAAATGTTCCCAGTTTGCCCAGTTAGGTACCAACTGGGAATTAGATATAAGTACACGCGGTGCATCTTTATGTGTCTTTAAAATGCCAACCGGTTTGCCGCTTTGAACCAGGAGTGATTCATCATTCTCCAAAGATTTTAATGATGCAATTATCAGGTCCAGGCTTTTGAAATCCCTGGCAGCTTTTCCGCGTCCACCATATACTATTAGTTCTTCCGGCTTCTCTGCAACGGCCGGATCAAGATTATTTAACAGCATCCGGAGCGCAGCTTCCTGTATCCATCCCTTACAGGAAAGTTTAGTGCCGGACGGCGTTTTATATTTTTGAGGATCGTATGTTGACATAGAAAAATTGATTAATTGGTGACAGCCATTTCCGCAACATTTAAAACTCCGGCAGGTCAAATTCTCCTAAAAAAGATACCGATTTCATCATGTCGGTGTGTAAAAATCTATCTGCTGTATTAAAGGAAATTCTTTCGCGAAAAGCTGTAATCACGTTTTCCAGGTAGGCTGAGGTGCGCATCGGTCGCCGGTATTCGATCGCCTGTACAGCAGAAAGTAATTCGATAGACAATACTTTTTCCAGGTTGTCTACAATGCGCATGCATTTCGTTGCGGCATTGGCTCCCATACTCACATGATCTTCCTGGTTGTTGGAAGATGAAATAGAGTCAACTGATGCAGGTGTACTCAATTGTTTATTTTCACTTACCAAACCTGCAGCAGTGTATTGTGGAATCATCAGGCCGGAGTTAAGGCCGGAATTCTTCACCAGGAAAAGCGGCAGGTCCCGCTGTCCGCTTAGCAATTGATAAGTTCTTCTTTCTGAAATACTGGCAACCTCGCTCATGGCAATGCCCAAAAAATCAAGGGCTAACGCTAACGGCTGCCCGTGAAAATTTCCCCCGCTGATAATCCGGTCTTCTTCCGGGAAAATGTTGGGATTGTCGGTGACTGAGTTGATCTCTTTTAAAAAGGTTTGGAGCACAAATTCAAACGTGTCCATGGAGGCGCCATGCACCTGTGGCATACACCGGAAGGAATAAGGATCCTGGCTTTTGAAAATATCTACCGTCGTGAGTTCACTCCCCTCAAGCAACTTGCGAATGTCGGCGGCAGCTTTCACTTGCCCGGCATGATTACGGATTTGATGCAGCAGTTCGTCCAGGCACTCCGGATTACAATTGAATGCATCGAATGAAATAGCGGCAATTACACTCGTCCATTGTAATAATTTTTCACAACGCAGAAGTGCTATCATACCATAGGCTGACATGAATTGAGTACCATTGATGAGCGCCAACCCTTCTTTGCTTTGCAGTTCCAAAGGTTGCCAGTTGTGTATTTTCAATG
>JBBQSI010000318.1:0-4435 GCA_038213975.1 Chitinophagales bacterium | reverse complement strand
ATTACAGGAACTGGATGCAGCAAGCTACCTGGGATTTTTATTGTTAGGCTTCATGATTGGGCGGTATGTGGGTACCTTTCTCATGAACTACATTTCCCCTTCGAGGCTACTCGCATGGTACAGTGGCATCAATATTTTCCTCATGGTGATAATTGTTTTCATTGGCGGCCGTATTTCCATATTTGCCTTGATCAGTGTTGAGTTTTTTATGTCGATCATGTTTCCAACGATTTTTTCGCTGGCGATTAAGGGATTAGGGCCGGCAACCAAAATTGCTTCCTCTTACCTGGTAATGGCAATTGTTGGCGGAGCCATCATGCCCGTGCTCATGGGGAAAATTTCAGACCTTTCAAATATCCAGGTCGCTTATATAGTTCCTGCCTTATGTTTTATTATTGTATTATATTTTGCATTAAAAGTGAATTCATTTTATGAAGCATCCAAACCGGCATTGCCTGTTTCTTGATCTGGTAGATGACGAGGAACTGATACGCCAATACGAAGAATATCACCTGGATGTATGGCCGGAAGTCATACAAAGCTTAAGAGATGCCGGCATTCGGGAGATGGAAATTTATCGCGCCGGAGACCGCCTTGCTATGGTGATAGAAACTGATGAAGGATTTTCGTTCGAGGAAAAAAACGAAGCTGATAAAGCGAATCCGAAAGTGCAGGAATGGGAGCAGCTGATGTGGAAATTTCAGAAATCACTGCCTGTCGCCGGTCCTGGAGCAAAATGGGTGATGGGTAAAAACGTTTTTGAACTATGATCTTTTCACTTGAAAATAAAACGGCAATTATCACCGGGGGCGCCAGTGGCATCGGCAAAGCCATCACACAGGTTTTTCTACAGCAAGGAGCCCGGGTATTTGTTTTTGATACCGACCAGCCGGCTATTGAAACTTTGCAAAGCGAAAATGCTGCTTTTGGAAATAAATTAGATTGCGTTTCGTGCGATATTTCAAATCTGGAAAATGTAAAGAATGAAGTAGCAAGAATTTCCGAGGGCGAAAGAATTTCCATCCTTGTAAACAATGCCGGTGTTGCGCATGTCGGAAACATCGAAAATACTTCTCCCGCCGACCTGGAGAGATTACTGTCAATTAATATAAAGGGTGTCTTCAATTGTACCAGTGCTGTGATCCCCGGCATGAAGAAAGGTGGAGGCGTAATTCTCAACATGGCATCTGTTGCAGCTTCCACAGGTATTGCAGACAGGTTTGCGTATTCACTCACTAAAGGTGCAGTAGTAAGTATGACATTATCCATAGCCAAAGATTATATAGCAGAAAATATCCGTTGCAACAGTATTTCCCCGGCGAGGGTGCATACGCCGTTTGTCGACGGCTTTCTTGCAAAAAATTATCCGGGGCGTGAGCAGGAAATGTTTGAAACACTTTCAAAGTCTCAACCGATTGGCCGTATGGGGAGGCCGGAAGAGATTGCCTACCTGGCCCTTTATCTTTGCTCTGATGAGGCTTCTTTCATTACCGGCTGCGATTACCCGATTGATGGCGGATTTACAAAACTTAATACCTGATAAAATATGAAATTGATTAGATGGAATGACAATGGGAAAGAAAAACCCGGAGTAGTATTGGACGGCCTTAACTACAGCGCGGAAAGTTTTGGCGGCGATTATGATGAAGCATTTTTTGGCGGCGACGGGCTGAATCGCTTTTCTACTTTTTTGGAACAAGAAAAAGCAAACTTGCGCCTGCTGCCTGATGCTGTTCGATTATGCGCTCCCGTTAGCCGGCCGTCTAAAATCATTTGTATAGGTTTGAATTACAGTGACCATGCCGAGGAAACGGGAGCTGCGTTACCCAAGGAGCCAATAATTTTCTTCAAAGCAACATCTGCGATCTCTGGTCCTTTTGATGAGGTAATTATTCCAAAAGGCAGCGAAAAAACCGACTGGGAGGTAGAGCTTGCCTTCATCATAGGCAAAAAAGCGAGCTATGTTGACGAAGCGAATGCAATGGAACATGTCGCTGGCTATTGCCTCCATAATGATCTTTCCGAACGGGCTTTTCAGTTAGATCGCGGAGGACAATGGGTGAAAGGTAAAAGCTGTGACACGTTTGCACCGTTAGGCCCATTCCTGGCTACAAAGGACGAAATAAAAGATGTTGACAATCTCCGCTTATGGCTAAAGATGAACGACAAATTGATGCAGGATGGAAATACGAGCCGGCTGGATTTTAAAATACCTTTTCTTGTTTCATATTTATCTCAATTTATGACATTGCTGCCCGGAGATATTATCAGTACCGGCACACCGGCTGGTGTCGGGCTGGGCATGAAGCCACCGTTGTATCTAAAAGCCGGCGATGTGGTGGAACTCGGCATCGATGGCCTGGGGTCATCAAAACAAGTCTGCGTAGCTTACCAGCCGGCATGATCAAATAATAAAACATGAAAATCTTTAAAACCACAGAAGGTATTATTGTGAAAAGTGACGAAGGATATTTTCTTTCTTCAGAAAACAATTGGGATATATTCATGGATCGGGATGATCTTTTTAAGCACCTTACGGCCTCGCTAAATATTGCTGCTGATTTCACCTCGCTGTCTGTTTTCGATGAACGAAATATTTTGGCACCAATCAGATCGCAGGAGGTTTGGGCTGCCGGGGTTACCTATTTGCGTAGCAGGCATGCCCGCGTAGAGGAGTCAAAAGGCGCGGGTGGTGGTTCATTTTACGATCGGGTGTACGAGGCCGACCGGCCGGAAATCTTTTTTAAGGCAACGCCGCTGCGGGTTGTCGGTCACCAGGGGAAAGTTCGCATCAGGAAAGACTCAAAGTGGAATGTGCCGGAGCCGGAGCTTACCCTTTTTATCACATCCTCCGGAACCATCACGGGCTACACGGCAGGCAACGATATGAGCAGCCGTAGCATCGAGGGCGAAAACCCGCTTTACCTTCCCCAGGCAAAAACATACGACGGAAGCGCTGCCCTGGGCCCGTGTATATACATTCCCGGAAAGCCGATCGATCCTGAATCAAAAATAAAACTGTCCATTTCCCGGAGCGGCCATACCGTTTTTGAAGAAGAGATAGCTATCAGCCGTATGAAACGAAGCCATACTGAGCTGAAAGATTTTTTATTCCGCGAATGCAGCTTCCCTAATGGTTGTTTTTTAATGACTGGTACCGGCATAATTCCGGAAAATGATTTCACACTGGAACAGGGTGATGAGATTTTGATCACCATTGATAATATTGGCACGCTCACTAATTATGTAGCGTAGCTCCGGGGCTGAGCTGATGCAATGCTATCTCCGGCAGCGGTAGTAGCGTAAAAAACCGAATAATAGTGGTGGAGAAAACACGACTTATTGATACCTCGGGAATTGTAAGCTGTTGCTGCGTGTAGGTTAAATCAATAGTGCGAGTAATCTGTTGCGGCCAGTAATGTTTTTAAACTGGAAACATAGATGGTAAACCGGCAGGCAATAGTTGGGTATTTTTTAAAGCCTGGTTAATGAAATGCGATGATACTGACCTTCCGGGTCGAGAATCCGGAGGAAATATATTCCTGGCGAGGGAGGGAGAATAATGGGAACGGATTGCGCATCACTTGACAATGTTGTGGAGAAAGTAGTGATCTTTTGACCGCTATAATTATACAACTCTACCCGGTAAGAACCCTTCACTCCATTTCTTATTCGGAGGGAGGTAGAATTTTCTCTTACAGGATTTGGAAATAATTCGAATGAAATTGAGTTGGCGGGAACAGAAACTTTCAAAATCGAACTGTATGTCGTTTCACCGTCAAGACCCACACCGACGACGCGATAATAATTTATACCCTGGTTGGCGTTCTCATCAAAATAGAAGTAGTTGACTGAATATTCATGATTGGCTACAGCTTCATTAATGGGTGAAAAATGGGTTCCATTTTGAGAGCGCTCGATTAAATATTTTGAAACGTTGTTTCCGTCTGCAACTTCCCATTGAATCTGCACGCCACGGGTCTCCCAATAACCGCTCAATGAAATAAAGCGTAATGGCAAAGGGCCAGATGAACCGAATAAGATAAAAAACCGATCAGCATTTTTCGATGCCGGGGTCGATGTCACTTCAAAATGATAAGTATTTTTCCCCGTTAGGTCTAATGGAGTTTTCGTGTTTAGAAAACCATCGACCAGGATTGCAGAAATTCCATTGAGGCCCGCAGGAAGAAACTCAAGTTGATATTTTTTAGGACTTAATCCACTTAGGTGCAGGAATAGGGTATCGCCATCAGGGAGTCCCTGTCTTTCGACGGAAAGAAGTTGCCCGTTACGTTTAATGGAGAGCTCTTCGCCGGATTGTGAGAACTTATGGCCATCTGTGCTATCTACCCGGGTATCAAAATCGGCAGAAAATAAAGAGAGCACCCCATCTGCCAGTGTTGACGGTTGAGATCCGGCGGCGTAAAGATTAGTT
>JBBQSI010000317.1:0-4443 GCA_038213975.1 Chitinophagales bacterium | reverse complement strand
GTAAGGCCACTCGTGCGCCATTGCTCTATCAAAGAAAACATTTGTTGACGCTGGTCGGAAGAAAGGGACATAATTTTTTAAAAGCAAAACTATCTTAAAGTTGCATTGAACTCAAGAGGTGGTTGGCCGGAGGGATACTTTTCAATTACCCGTTGCTATTCCAAAAATCAGACTTCGCGACAGCGAGATTAAAATTGCTTTTTATGCAGAAAGGGCATGTATCTCTACACACCCCTTATACCTGCTATATGAGAATTGCCTGTTATGCTGACTGTAAATTTTCTACTTCTTCTATTTCGTCGTTTGAAACACGCAATGTCTTGAAGGAGTCAGCTCCTTTCAAATGCACCAGGTATACAGCAGACGAGCCAGGCTGGTCAACTTTTTCCATGTGCGTGATATAGAAGCCGCGGGTATCATAATTTTTTTCAACTAATTCTATCACATCTTTTGCCAGGCTTGCTGCAGGGTAGCGTGTTAAAGAATAAACAAGGTTGCCCTTTTTTGTAAATACAGAAGTTACCGGCCTGTTAGCAATTTCGGCTGAGAGAATTATGATGCCTTTATCGGTTGTAACCACAGTGGGCAGAACGGTTGTTCCGAACGTGCCATCAAAATAGTTGACGGCTTTTTCAGTGGCAGAGGGACCTGTGGATTTTTCTACATTGCTTTGAGCATAGGTTGAAGCGCTGGCGGCGGTGAATATCAAACCGGCAACCAGGGAGAGCATTTTACTTTTCATTTTAAATATTTTTGAGTTGATTAACTTTTTGAAAGTTTTTAGTCGTTCATCTTTCATTGCAGAACAAAAATATATAACAGCCTGACGTGTTTTCCCAAAATGCGATGAACGACGGTTGTGCTGCGACGTAATAGAAAACTAACCGGCTTTACGCTGCCGAAGTTTGAAAAATTACAGGAGATTTTACCAGAAAAAGCAACCCTGAAAAGACAATTTGCTTGTTAGGATTCTTTTTTTCGGGCACTAAAGACTGCCATCACTACGCCGAAAACCAGGAAAGCAAAGCCCGTGTAAAAATTTAATGGATAAGAAAGGCTTTCAGAAAGCAAGCCTCCAATCAGCAGGATTAGTGAGACGATGATAAAAAATATCCCTATCACGAAGCCGAGGTTGCTGAGTTTGTTGTACATGTGTCTCGTTTAAAAGAAAATGATGTTTAATATTATGGTGATCACGATCAGCAGCAAGCCAAGTCCAATCACCTGCCTGTTCCATTTCTGTTGGCCCTCCGGCTTTTCCGTCAGGGAATACACAAGCCCTCTCAACTCTTCCGGATCTTTTGGTTTGGTCGCAAGACTCACAATGATCGTAGTGAAAAAGTTTACAATCCAGGAGATACCCGCTACGATGAACGCCTGTCCCATGCCACTACTGACTTCATAAACATTATAGATCCAGCCACCCTTTCCTTCGGCGACGGTTAACCCATGCGTAAGTGCAGCAGCAATTGTGCCGGCGAGTAATCCCCAGAAAGCCCCGTGACCCGTCGTGCGTTTCCAAAACATGCCTAATAAAAAAGTGGCGAAGAGCGGACCATTCACAAAACTGAAGACCAGTTGCAGGAAGTCATTGATATTGTTGAAGCTTTTGGCAACATATGCAGTAGCAATGGACAACAGGATACCCACCACCGTTATAGATTTTCCAACAAATAAGTAATGATTGTCTGATTTTTTTTTGACAAAATAGGCCTGGTAAATATCGAAGGTAAAGACAGAGTTAAAAGCCGTCACATTACCTGCCATACCACTCATAAATGAAGCGATAAGGGCCGTAATACCAACGCCGAGTAAGCCGGTGGGATAGTAATGTGCAATAAGCGAAGGCAACGTCATCGTGAAGTCGGTGCCGCCATTTGCATCCGTTGGGATGCTGTATCCCTTGGATGCTAACGCCGGCTGCATCAGGGTGACCGCAATTAGTCCGGGCAACACTACAATGAGTGGCATCAGCATTTTAGGAATAGCCGCAATGATGGGTGTTTCCTGGGCAGCCTTCATATTCTTCGCCATCATGGCCCTCTGTACGACGAGGAAGTCGGTACACCAATAGCCGAAAGACATGACGAAACCGAGCCCGAAGATCAACGACATGAAATGCAAACCCATCGGGTTAGTGTCCGTATGCCCCATGTATTTCCAGGCATGCGTCATTTCCGGCGACAACAAATTCTTCATGTTGGACCACCCACCGGAATCATGCAGAGAAACAATTACCAACGGTGACAAACCAAGCACTATCAGAAAAAACTGCAGCACTTCATTATATACGGCGCTCGTCAGTCCGCCGAGGAAAGTGTAGATCATTACTATGCCGGCAGCTATCCAGATGGAAATATCAAAGTCCCATTTCAAGATCACTTCCAGCAGTTTCGCCAAAGCATACAATGAAATACCGGAAGAAAATACCGTCATCACTGCAAAAGAGATAGCGTTTAGTCCCCGCGTTTTTTCATCGAAACGCAGTGAAAGATATTCGGGTACACTGCGGGCACGACTGCCATAATAAAAGGGCATCATAAACACGCCGAGAAAAACCATCGCAAAGATGGCACCCACCCAATAGAAGTGCACGGTCATGATGCCGTACTTTGCACCAGACGCTACCATACCCAACACTTCCTGCGCACCAAGGTTGGCTGAAATAAACGCCAGGCTGGTGATCCAGAGCGGAATATTCCGGCTGCTGGTGAGAAAATCGTTGCTCGAGCGGATCTTTTTCTTGATAATAAATCCGACGCCAATAACGAAGAGAAAATAGACAGCAATGATCAGGTAATCCGCAAAGTGAAGACTCATATGCAACTGATAATTATCACGAACCGCGACCAATTTATTACATATAAATGAATCATTTCACCATTAATCGCTATTTGCCTGGATAGCTTTCTGCGGGAAAAAAATTAATTTAGCATACAGTGCTTATAAAACCTTTGTTATGCAAAATCAACCGTTTACTTCTGCAGAGATCAATCCCTTAAAAAGTTTGGATGAATGGGAAGATGCCGTGCTGGAAAGATATCCTGAGCCGGATACGATTGCGAAGGATAAATCGAAAGACGAATTCAGGAATTATGATGATCCGGCACGCGATACGGTGAAAGAATTTTATCGGCTCAACCACACCTACCAGTCGTATGATTTCGTGATGAACAAACGGGCTGGCTATCTAAAGTTTGATAAGAAGGAAATGCCGGTGTGGGATGCGTTTGAATTTTTGAATCAGCTCGTAGATGACTCGGATCCCGATACCGACCTCGACCAGTTTCAGCATCTATTGCAGACATCCGAAGCCATTCGCCGTGATGGCCATCCGGATTGGATGGTTGTTGTTGGCCTCATGCATGACATGGGTAAAGTGCTCTGTCTTTTTGGTGAACCGCAATGGGCTGTCGTTGGAGATACTTTTCCGGTGGGTTGCGCTTATTCAGATAAGATTGTTTACCCGGATTTTTTCAAAAACAATCCTGACTTCAGTGATCCCACCTACAGCACACAGTTAGGCGTATACGAAAAAGGTTGTGGCCTGCGTAATGTGAACATGTCGTGGGGGCATGATGAATATGTGTACCAGATGCTAAAAGATTATTTGCCGGAAGAAGGCTTATATATGTTGCGCTATCACTCCTTCTACGCCTGGCACCGGGAGGGAGAATACGACTACCTGCTGGATGACCATGACAGGGAAATGCTGAAGTGGGTCAAACTATTTAACCCCTATGATCTTTATTCTAAAAATCCGACACCACCTGTTTGGAGTGAATTGAAACCTTATTACAAAGATTTGGTTTCGAAGTATCTGCCGAAGGTGTTGAAATTTTAATTAAGCTAATTGTAGGATTTTTACTGAACCTTGAAAGGCACTTCCACCAGCGTTTTGTCCCACGCCATTTGCATGACGCCTTCCGCTCCTTTTTTGGAAAATTGAATGGTGAAGTTTTCCACGGGAGTTTCTAACGTGGTTGACGCCGCTGGTATCCGCACTACATCATGATCTTCTTTGTAGCTGTAGGCGCCCCAGTAATCGAGGTCACTGTTCAGTATGATCGTCCATTCTTTTTCATCGGGAATGGCAAATAAGGAATATGTGCCTGCCTTCACCATCTTGCCTCCAAGCATTACATCCTTGTAGAATTTTATTTCAGTTGCTTCATTGGCTCCAGCGCGCCATACTTTATGGAAAGGAACCAGTTTACCAAAAACTTCCCGGCCATTTTTATATGGCCTGCTGTAAACAACTTTCACAATTGCTTCTTCTCCGGCCTTCCGGTCGTGCGCAAAATTATTTGGATAGTAGGCTGCATCCATCGGGCTTTTGTCGATATCAGCAAATTTTTGGGCGATGGTAGTGTGGCAAAAAATGAAAAGCGCCACGATGGAGAAAATGAATTTGAACATAAGTTTATTTAAAATTGATGTATC
>JBBQSI010000316.1:0-4450 GCA_038213975.1 Chitinophagales bacterium | reverse complement strand
CCAATAATTGAGCTTTTTATAATGGAATATTGCACGCTGGTGTTTTCGCCCAGGGCCACATGCGGGCCAATAATAGAATTCTTGATCTCGCAGCCTTCGGCGATACTCACCGGTGGAATGAAGATGGTATTCTCAAATTTATTTTGCTCCGCAATGGTGCCACCAAACTTTTCCAGCAGCGTAGCATTGGACAGTAGCAGCGTCTCTTTGCGACCGCAATCGAACCAGTTTTCTACTTTAAAGGTTTCGAACTTTTCACCGCCTTCTATCATACATTCGAGAGCATCAGTCAGGTTGAATTCGTTGTAACTTTTAATATTGTTGTTGATTATTTTTTCCAGGCAGGTAAATAAGACAGTGGAATTATTGATCTTATACAGACCCACGAGGGCGAGATTTGATTTTGGGATTGAGGGTTTCTCCACTACCCTGGAAATGAAGCCTTCGTCATCCACTTCTGCCACGCCAAAGCTCCGTGGATCATCTACCTTCTTCACTCCCAGCATTGAATGGGGTGATGATATCACGTCGGCAAGATTGTATTCGCAGATCGTGTCACCCAAAGCAATAAAAAGTGAGTCATCGCCTACCTGTTGCTTGGCAAGGTAGATGGCATGCGCTGTGCCCTTCCTTTCATTTTGATAAATAAAGTGGCAGGTGAGCTGCGGGTATTTTTCTCTTATATAGTCCTGGATCTTTTCCCCGAGGTAGCCGACGATAAAAATGAATTCGTTGATGCCGGCTTCATGCATCTGGTCGACATTGATACTGAGAATCGTTTTTCCTGCTAAAGGTATCAGGGCTTTCGGTTGGGTATAGGTATGGGGCCGTAGTTTAGTACCAGCACCGGCCACAGGGATTATCGCCTTCATTAATCAGTCTTTTTTTTGACCACCAGCTTATCAGTAAAGTGAATATAGGAAATAATGGATAACGTGATTCTTTGATTGCAGAACATTTAAACCGGAAGCCATAACATTTGTTGTCCATGATCCTCGCATAAAAGGGCAACCTATATCTTTGCCGCAAAATTACTTCATGCAAAGGGATACAAGGGTTTTTGATTTGATAAAGCAGGAACTCAACCGCCAGCGGGAGGGCATTGAACTGATAGCTTCGGAAAACTTTACGTCGCCCCAGGTGATGGAAGCTATGGGTACAGTACTCACAAACAAATATGCAGAGGGATATCCCGGCAAGAGATATTATGGCGGGTGCGAAATTGTAGATCAAACAGAGCAACTGGCGATAGACAGGCTCAAAGAGATTTTTAATATTGAATATGCCAACGTGCAGCCGCACAGCGGAGCGCAGGCAAACGCGGCCTTGATGTTAGCCATATTGCAGCCGGGTGATAAAATATTAGGTCTTGATCTCAGCATGGGTGGACACCTTACACATGGCTCGCCGGTAAATTTTTCCGGGAAATTATATGAAGCCCATTTTTACGGCGTAAAAAAAGAAACCGGCATGGTAGATTATGACATGCTGGAAGAGAAGGCAAGGACGGAAAAGCCAAAGGTGATCATCATTGGGGCCTCCGCTTACAGCCGCGACTGGGACTACAAACGAATCAGGAATGTGGCCGACGAAGTGGGTGCCTTTGTTTTCTCTGACATTGCACACCCGGCAGGCCTTATTGCTAAAGGTTTACTACAATCTCCCTTTGAATATTGCCACTTTGTGACGTCTACCACACATAAAACTTTGCGTGGCCCGAGAGGCGGTATCATCATGATGAAAAAAGATTTCGAGAATCCCTTTGGGCAAAAAGATAATAAGGGAAACCTCCGCATGATGAGCAACCTGCTGGATATGGGTGTTTTCCCCGGCACCCAAGGTGGACCATTGGAACATGTAATTGCCGCCAAAGCAATCGCTTTTGGAGAAATCCTTACGGATGAATTCACAGTATACGCAAAGCAGGTGCAGGTAAATGCGCAGGCGATGGCGAAAGCTTTCAACGCAAAAGGCTATGACCTCATCAGCGATGGTACCGACAACCACCTGATGCTGATTGACCTGCGTAATAAAAATATGACCGGGAAGAAAGCCCAGGAAACGCTGGACAAAGCCGGCATAACCCTCAACAAAAATGCTGTACCTTTTGATGACAAGAGCCCGTTTGTGACCTCGGGAATTCGCGTGGGTGTCCCGGCAATTACCACCAGGGGTATGAAAGAAAGTGATATGGAGAACGTGGTTTCTTTGGTGGATGAAGTGCTGATGGACGCTGATGATGAAAAATTGGTAGAAGGAATAAAGGGGAAAGTGAAGGAGATGATGGCAAAATTTCCATTATACCCGCAACTCTGAAACACTTCATCAGTGAAGTTGGAATAATCATCAAAGATTTTTTCATGAGAATTTCATCAAAAGAGATATCAACCATAAAAAAAAACATTTTGCTTTTTGATAGTTCGGCATCGGTTTACTTATTTGGTTCCCGGGTGTATGACGAGGCAAAAGGTGGAGATATAGATATATTGATAATTTCAGAAAAAATTGGCTTTGCAGAAAAGATCAAAATTAAAACCGGCATTTTTAAGGAAATCGAAGAGCAAAAAATAGACCTCATAGTGAAAAAAAATTTCGATGATGCATTTGTCCGGTTGGTTGAAAAAGATTTAAGAAGCTTGTGAAAAAAACACTTGATTATTTAAAAAAGAACTTTCAACAGACAGACGAAGCTGTCGCACATTTGACAATATCACACAAAAGATGTCAGCCATTCATTTATGAAAATGAATACAGTGAAGAACAATTGATAGAACTCGAAGCCCTTACTGCCAGGTTTGCCAGGGTAAGTGATCTCCTGATACAAAAAATTTTTAAAACAATAGACCAATTAGATGCTTCCACACCTGGAACCGTGAGGGACCGGATAATGCAGGCAGAAAAGAAAGGTATTATCGGTGATGCAGAAACTTTATTAGAAATAAGGAATGTCCGCAATACCATTGCGCACGAATATGAGGCCTTTGATGTAAAGGCAATGTTCCAGTTTGTTTTCCGGCATGCCGAACTGCTGACAGAAATTCTACAGAAAGCAAAAGATTACTCTAACAAATTTTAAAAAACACTTTCATGATACAACGTGTACAAACCCTATGGATGATCCTGGCGGCCCTGATCATTTTTCTTACCATCAAATTACCCTTCTATAGCGGGACGTTAACAGACACAAATACTTATCACGAAATGCTGGCGACGGATAACTTTCTTATTCTTATCCTGACCAGCGCATTAGGTACGGGCGTAGTAATTGACATCTTTTTATATAAACACCGGAGCATCCAATTTCGTATTCTCATCTTCGCCATCCTTGCTGAGTGCCTAATAATATTTTTATACATCAACGAAACAAAAAAATACTCTACCGGTAACTATGGTGTCTGGTCGGTGCTGCACCTCTTGGTAATAGTTTTTCTAACCATGGCCGCCAAGGGAATTTATAACGATTCCAAACTGATCAAAGACAGTAACAGGCTGCGATAAGCAGAAAGAAGTCTGAACCACTGATTGATGGGATTGACTGATTATCCTGAGTTGAATAGTGGGCAAAGGGCAGTCAGTAAATTAGGGTTTTCTGAGGCCAGGTGCCCTATGACATGTTTCTCAAAGATTTGCAGCCGGATGTAAAGACGGAGTTGGATCTGTACTGGGCTCGAAAAGGGCGTTGATCCTGTTGATTTTTGAAGAGGTGGTAAAGTTTTGATCTGAGCCTTTTAAAATAACTGAGCGGAAATCGTTTGCTGTCAGCTCCATCCTGTTATTTCGGCTGGCACAAGTATCTACAGCATTAAAAGTAATAAGCATACAACAGCACACTCCTGTAGCTTTTCTTTCTTAATATTCAACCCTGGAATGTTCCCCACTCTTTAAATTCAATTCATTGATGAAGCTTGTAGCAAATTTACCCATGGGTATTTCAAGAATTTTCCTATCCCTTTCTGTACTTTTTATTTGGGGTAAAAATTTTTCCCAGCCTTCGCCGAGTGTGAAAACAACTTTTGGCAAAGGCACCGGAGAATTTGGTGTCATGTTGCAACAATTAGAGCATGACATGATGAATTACCAGGAAAAGTGGGTCGATACGTTGGGTGGCAAAGAGCGCAAGGTATTTGTTCCCTGGATCAGGGATCACGTGCATGTGATGAAGGCTATGAAATACCTGCACCCGGATATGAAATCTTTTCTTGAATTTTATTTGGAAAATCAAACCCCGGAAGGCATTTATTTCGACTACTACTTCCCGTTGGGTGTGCCGGGCATTTCTGATCGCACCAGGCTGTTTGATCAGCGGTATTGGAAACTTTTTCCGAAAGATAGTATACAAATGCACCGCTTACCCGTAGAATCCGACCTGGAATACTTGATGGTAGAAGGTGCCTATGCCGTCTGGCAATCGACAGGTGATACCGCGTTTTTGCAGCAATGGTTACCAACT
>JBBQSI010000315.1:0-4474 GCA_038213975.1 Chitinophagales bacterium | reverse complement strand
TCGAAAAATGCAGACTGCATTATTTCTAATCGGCCTATCAATATTTATATTCACTACTTCTAAAAATTAATCGGGTGAAACAGGCTCTAAAATTTGTGAGATAACGCTGTCTATACATCGTCCTTTATCCTGATAATAAAGCGCGGGTTTTTTGAAGACAAAGTTTTCGGTAACGACTGCAGGTAATTAGTAACCACTGCCAATATCTGCATCCAGGCTTACTTCGGTAACCGCTCCATATTTTTTTGCGATGTCACGGATCTCGTCGGCTTTGCCTATCAGCACGATCTGTAAACTTTTACCTGGAAAATAATCTGCCGCCACCCGCTCTGCTTTTTCAACGGTAACCGCGTTGACGTTTTTCTCAAAGTTGTTGATGAAGGACTTGTCATAGCCATACCAAAACATATCTGTCAGCAAGGCGGAGAGCTGGTCCGTCGTTTGAAAACCCGGCGGAAATAAGCCAATCATATAATTTTTTGCTGAGGTAAGGCTGGTATCGCTAATGCCCGCATGTACACGTTGCAGCACTTCTGTTATCTTCTGCAGGGTGGGTGCTGTAGTTTCGTTTGCAGTATGCGTAGATATTTGAAATGACCCGCCATTTTTCAGGGGTTGAAAGCGGCTAAAGGCACCATAGGTAAGACCTGATTTTATGCGTAGCTCATCATTTATCCAGGAAGTGAACCTGCCGCCAAACAAAGTATTCAATACCTGCGTGGCAATGTAATCCGGGTTGTTTCTCGCAAGGCCCTTTGAGCCAACGATTAAGGTAGTTTCCCTCGCGTCCTCTTTATTTACAAGCAGTACCCGCGAGTCAATACCAGGGTCTGCAGGTGAGCGAATGGCAGACGCTTCTTCCCGGCCTTTCTGCCAGTCACCGAAAAGGCTGGTAATTATTTTTTTCATCTCGCTCGTTTTAAAATCACCGGCCACCGCAATGGCTGAGCTTGATGGCTGGTAAAAAGCAGCATGGAATTTCCGGACGTCTTGGGCATCTATTTCTTTTACTGTTGTTTCAGTACCGCTGGTAATATTGCCATACGGATGATCATGGTAGAAAAGCTTATCCCAGTAAAGACCGATCACATTGCCCGGGCTTTCCTTTGCCTGTGCCAGTCCAACGACTGTCCGCTTTTTTTCTTTTTCGAAGATGCTATCTGTGAAAACAGGATTTATTACCAGCTCCCTGAAGATCGGAAGCAGTTTTTCTTCGTCCCTGGCGGCCATACGCGTACGCACGATGGTAAATTCTTTCGACGCATAAGCATTGAGAGTAGCGCCCGCAAAGTCGAAGGCTTCTTCGATCTGTTGCCGGCTGTAGTTTTTGGTACCGCACCTCAGGCATTCCGCAGTGAGGCTGGCGACTCCCGCCTCTTTTCCGTCATTCACAGCACCTGCCGGTACTATCACCGAAAGGCTGATAACAGGAACGGCATGTTTTTCCATGAGGTAAACGGTGAGGCCATTCTTCAGTTGAAATTTTTCGTAGGGCGGTAGTTGATATTTCGCCTGTTGTGCATTCAGGCTGTTACTACAAAAAAGCAATACAATTAATACTACGCCGCGGTTGTTGTCAAAATATTTTTTCATGCTTTAGTCCTCCACATTTTTTTGCAGTATACCTACGTTCCTATTTGACTTTATAAAATACTTGTTCGCCACACGCTTCACATCTTCCACTGTTACTTTATTATAAGCCCCCGGCGCTTCAAACATTTTTTTGTAGTCCCCGAAAAACACTTCGTAATTCCCAATCGTATTTGATTTGCCATTGATGGTTTCCACCTGCGAATAAAAGCGCATCAACTTTTGATTTTTCACTTTCTGTAATTCAGCGGCTGTAATGCCTTCATGCTTTATTTTTTCTATCTCCTCATAAATGGCCTTCTCAACATCAGTGGCTTTTACGCTGTCGCTGGACAGTGCGTAAATGTTAAATAGAAAGGGGTCGAAACTATAGGGAAGATCTGTATCGATTTCGGTTGCCAACTGTTTTTTTTTCTACAATGGCTGAGTACAACCTGGAAGATCTTCCGGCAGACAAAACTGAATTCAAAATATCCAGGGCATAATAATCAGGGCTGTCGGTGGCGGGCACGTGGTAATTTATGAGAACGTATGGCGTGGAAACATCCTGCCGCAGCATAATACGGCGCTCGCCGGTTTGCTCTGGCTCTACCAGGTGCACCGGCGCAGGCGGGGGTTGCGCAGGTATAGGTGCCATGTATTTTTCCGCCAATGTTTTTACCTGTAAAAATTTTACGTTGCCGGTTATCACCACTATGCAGTTGTTCGGCGCATAATAAGTGCGAAAATATTTTTCCAGGTCATCAAGTTTCCAGGCTTTGATATCGCTTTCATAGCCGATCACCGGCCAGTGATAAGGATGCTCAAGAAAAGAAATTCCGACCATCGCCTGGCTAAGCCTGTCCCACGGTGAATTTTCCAGGCCGGTGCGCCATTCAGAATGCACGACCTCCCGCTCACTTTCTATAATTGCAGAGTCGAAGGCGAGATGCCATATCCTGTCTGACTCAATATCGAAAAGCAATTCAAGCTTGCTGGCAGGAAACCAGTCTGTGTATACTGTAACATTTTCGGTAGTGTAGGCATTGTTGGCTGCGCCGTTGAACTCTTCTACACGGTCGAGTTCTTTAGGACCATACTTTTTTGCACCGTTGAACATCATGTGTTCGAAAAAATGCGACAAACCGGTAATACCGGTATACTCATTCCTGGATCCTACTTTAAAAAACAGGTACATGTTCGCATTAGGTATCGCATTGTCCTCCATCACCAGGAACTTCATACCATTCTTTAGCTCAAATGTTTTTACATCGGCAGCAGTGAATTGCCCCCGGGAGCAAATGAAACTAAGTAACGAGACGGCCAGCACGACCCATTTTTTTTTATTCATTGCTGCAGCATTTTTGCCGATAAATTTAAGTCAGATTTACAGAATAAAGGAAAAGGATATTTGGTGATAGTATGAGTTCACGCACTGATGGCCGCGCATTTACCATATCCTTTTCCGGAGGTTAGAAATATTTTGTTTTCATTTTGCTTAATTTAACTGCTTAAAAAAAACTTCAAAATGGCACAGGAGAAACAAACAATGGCGAACCCGGTAGTATGGTTCGAGATATATGTGGATGACATCAACAGAGCTAAAAAATTTTACGAAGCCGTCCTCGGTGTGCAACTGGATAACATGGCTGATCCAACAGGCACCAGCATGAGAATGGCATCATTCCCGATGCAAATGGATGTGCCCAATGCCAGCGGCGCACTCGTGCAAATGGAGGGCATGAAAGCCGGGGGCGCCAGTACCATCGTTTATTTCCAAACGGAAAATTGTACAGAAGAAGAGAACCGGGTGGTGGGTGCCGGTGGTTCAGTGATGAAATCAAGAATGTCTATCGGGCAATACGGTTTTATTACCCTTGCAACAGATACAGAAGGGAATGTTTTCGGACTGCATTCCAGGAAATAGCACTGCTGCAGCATTGGTCGCAAACACCTGGAAATTTTCTTTTTCAACAATGATGAATGGCTTCGTGAATCTCCGCCTCCAATTCTTTAAAGTCGGATCGGCTGCCAACTGTTCCAGTCACTGGGAGTCAACATTTTTGATGTGCCGGAACAAACCTATTCGGTTCTATTCATTGGTCAGACTGTAAAAGCTGGTGTCAGGCTGAAGTCCTCGAAGCCGTGGAGTGGAGAAAAACCAGAAAGTAACCTTTTAACAAACTAATTGCGATAGTGAGCTCTCCCACTAAAGTTTCGAAATAATCTCGGCATGAATATTATCAGAAATCGACTTGATAAAGATTCGATCACTTTTGTCAATTTCGCGAAAATCAGCATGGCCAAATAAAAAAAAATATTCGTAGCGTTCGCACCTAGCTAAATATGATTTGACCTGAAGAGTTATTAAGCCATCCCTACTTTTTTTTCCATAATAAAAATTCTCCTTAAAAAACTGGGAAGCATTTACATAAATATACTTCGACTTAGTAGATTTATTTAGCTGTAAATGAGAGCTGTCATACACGAAATAAATTTCCGTCACATCAATTGATTCAAATTTTTAAGCCCTTGTTGGTCTTCCCTATAAGCCGTTTGCAAAACTAAAAGAAGCCGCCGATGTTGCGTGTTGTGCGGATGGTTTTGGAGCCCCGCAGCACCAACATCAGTTTGAAGCCATAGCACAATTTATCTTATGCCATCCAATGTTTTATAAAACCAAACTCATCAATCCCGCTTTCATAAAATTTTGCAGAAGAATATTTATAATCTTCGGGATAGGTGGATAACCCGGCTGTTACAGGATTATAATGAATGTATTCCATCTTTTTTAAGCCCTTGTTGGTCTTCCCTATAAGCCGTTTGCAAAACTAAAAGAAGCCGCCGATGTTGCGTGTTGTGCGGATGGTTTTGGAGCCCCGCAGCACCAACATCAGTTTGAAGC
>JBBQSI010000314.1:0-4480 GCA_038213975.1 Chitinophagales bacterium | reverse complement strand
GGCAAAATGGCAATGCCTGGTTCCTGCATTTCCAGCAAAACGGCTCCCGATTTACACCGATAAAAAATAAAGTGAAGCCCGGCAAAACGAAAAGGAAACATTCCGTTGACTTGCCCGGTATTCCGGCGCGAATTGGTCAGCTAATTGTCTACTATCACGGTAAGCCGCGAAAAGCCTTGAACCCGCCATGGGACGGCGGATTAATTTGGGCAAAAGATAAAGCAGGCAACCCCTGGGTGAGCATAGCCTGCCAGGGACTTGGCGCCAGCGTTTGGTATCCATGTAAAGATTTCCAGGGTGATGAACCTGACAGTGCGTCCATGCATATCACTGCTCCGGCTAACCTAACGGCCATCAGTAACGGCAGAATGCGAAGCAAAGTGGAAAACAACGACGGCACAACCACTACGACGTGGGCTGTAGTGAATCCAATCAACAGTTATGATTTCATTCCTTATCTCGGCTCCTATGTTCATTTTGGAGAAATATACCAGGGAGAAAAAGGACCACTGACTATGGATTATTGGGTGCTGGACAGCAACCTGGCAAAAGCAAAAATGCAGTTCCAGGATGCGCCGCGGATGATGAAAGCATTCGAATACTGGTTTGGCCCCTACCCTTTTTACGAAGATGGTTACAAACTGGTAGATGCCCCGCACCTCGGCATGGAACACCAAAGCGCAGTTGCTTACGGTAACGGTTACCAGAACGGATATTTCGGCTCAGATCTAAGTGGAAGCGGCTGGGGTATGAAATGGGACTTCATCATCATTCATGAAAGTGGCCATGAATGGTTTGGCAATAATATCAACACCGTGGATGTCGCAGACAGTTGGGTGCATGAAGGATTCACGAATTATAGCGAAACATTGTTTACTGAATATTATTATGGCAAAGAAGCAGCCACAGCTTACATCACCGGCGTACGCGCCAAAATAGAAAACAAGACGCCCATTATTGGACATTATGGGGTAAACGCGGATGGCCCAATAGACATTTATTACAAGGCTGGAAATATGATACACACCATCCGGCAAGTGATTGATGACGACTCCCTGTTTCGCCAAATATTACGCGGGCTGAACAAAGATTTTTTTCATAAAACAATTACCAGTGCAGACGTCGAAAGTTATATGAGTCGTGAAGCACATAAAGACCTTTCAAAAATTTTTGATCAGTACCTCCGGACCATCAATGTGCCTGTGCTCAGTTATTCTATTGACAACGGCCAGCTTGTATACAAGTGGACGAATTGTGTCGACGGCTTTGCCATGCCGGTGAAAATTGAAAAGGCCGCAGGCAAATTTGAATTTATTTTTCCCACGGATCGTGTACAAAAAATGCCGTTTGATTTGCGGGAAGTAAAAGTTGACCCAAATTTTTACATTCAAACCAGCAAGAGCAATTCACTCACCGCTTTATATTAGACAACCCGCATGTCTCAAATCAGAAGGCAAAGTATTCTCTCTACAATTTTCGTATACGCTGGTTTTCTGATCGGGTTTGTAAATACTTTTTTATTTACGCGACAGGCATCACCTTTTACTCCTGCAGAGTATGGCCTTACCGGGATTTTCATTGCCGTTGGCAACCTTATGTTCGCGTTTTCCAACATGGGGATGATTTCGGTACTTTATAAGTTTCATCCATATTATGCGGACCGGCTAGAAAAAAGAAAAAATGATCTGCTGACCTGGGCCTTACTTGTTTGCCTGGCCGGTTTTGTCATTGTGTGTGCTTTTGGCATCCTGTTCAAAGGACTTGTATTGCAAAAGTTCGGCGAGAACTCTATCATTTTTGTTCAATATTATTTTTGGGTATTTCCCTTCGGCTTTTTTCTTTTAATCTTTTATTTACTTGAGGTCTTTGCCTGGAACCTTAGGAAATCTGTTATTACAAATGGGTTGAGAGAGTTAGGAGTAAAATTTACCACGCTCGTTTTGATGCTTTTACTCAGCATTAAGGTCATTCCCACATTCGACGTCTTTATAAAATTATATGCTTTCCTGTACGGGCTTACTTCTATTTTTCTCATCATTTATCTCGTCAGGCAGAAAGCATTATACTTCACTTTGACGGTGAGCACAGTTACACGCAAGCTTTGGAAAAAAATCGTTTCCTACGCTTCCCTTATTTACCTCAGCAACGTCGTTTTTATGGTTGCTCAATTTATTGACACGATTGTGATCATGTCTTTAGTAGGAGTTGTAGGTGTAGCCATCTTTACATTAGCAAGTGCAATTGTTGGGTTGGTACAAGCTCCGCAAAGAGGAGCTATTGCAGCTTCGCTGCCTGTACTTTCGAGCGCCTGGAAGGAAAAAGATTACGAAAAAATTTCTTTGATTTATAAACGTTCAAGCATCAATCTGCTGCTGGCCTCCCTCGGGCTATTTTCATTGATCTTTCTCAACTTTTCTGACGCAGTCATTACATTCAATTTAAAGCCCCAGTACCTCGACGCCAAGTATGTATTCTTGTTCCTGGGCCTGGCCAGGATTGTTGATCTGGGCTCAGGGGTCAATTCGCAAATAATCTTCACTTCAAAGTTTTGGAAGTACGAATTTCAAAGTGGTATGATCCTTCTTACGGTTATCATTCCGCTGACGTATTTCGCCGTTAAATATTTTGGACTGATTGGGGCAGGCTTATCAAACCTCGTCGCCTTTACTGTATACAATTTGATTCGTATTAATTTCCTGAAAAGAAAATTTAACATGCATCCTTTCAGCCGTAAAACACTGTACGCGATTATTTATGCTTTTTCCTGCTATGCTTTATGTTATTTCGCCGGTCGCAGCATCCATGGCTTTACAGGTATCTTTCTTAAGAGCCTCTCCTTTTGCCTTTTATACGGCGGATGCATCATTGTATTCAATCTTACACCTGATGCGCTGCCGGTTATTCAAAATATCCGGCGAAGGATTGGCCTCGGCAGTTAGCCTGATAATTTATCACTTCAAATTTATATTTATGAAACAGATGGCTATGCTGGCAGGTTTGCTCGCACTTTACATTACCTCAACAGCACAAAACAAAAATTTTATTGACCAGCCTTACATTGATGTGTCAGCAACCGCCGATACGATGATCGTTCCCGACGAAATTTTCATAAATATTTATATATCAGAACGGGACACACGCGATCGGGTGTCACTAGAGGAGCAGGAGAAAAAAATGATCACAGGTTTTCAACAGCTTGGCATAGACATCGGGAAAGATCTAACCACTTACGGCTTCCTGAGTAATTACAGGAACAAAATTTTCCGGGAAAAAGATGTCATAATATCCAGGAGCTATCTACTGAAGGTTTCAACGGCTACGCTTGCAAGTGCGGCATTTCTTGAACTTGAAGATCTCGGTATTTCAAATGCCGGTATAAACCGTGTAGATCTGTCTCGGAGAGATGGAATAAAAAATGAGCTGCGAATGAAAGCGATTTATACGGCTAAACAAAAGGCCAATGACATGGTAATGCCGCTCGGTCAACAGGTGGGCCAGGCACTTTACGTTGGAGAGATACCACCTAATTACAACGCTGCCATCCAAAATTCTAATCAACTTCAGGACGTCGTTGTAACAGGATTTGGCCTCCAGGAAACAAAATCAAAAGGAATTGATTCCAATATCAACTTCGACAGGATGGAAGTGACCTCAACGGTGAATATAAAATTCGCTTTGAAGTAGTTGATCTAAAAGACAACGTTCACATCAATGCTTTTGTAAACAGCGATGAAATGCAGGATAGTGCCTGCCAGCACAAAACAATGCCAGATGTTATGTGCATGTTTGCGGTGGTTCGATAAATAAAATACGATACCGCCAGTGTAGCAGAAGCCGCCGGCTATGATCCAGAAAAATATGTTTACGGGCATGGTAGCTATCAGTGGTTTGATCACAAAAACGAGCATCCACCCAAGTGAAACGTACAGGGCAACGCTGATCTTCTCGTACCTGCCTGTGTAAAAAAGTTTTAAAATAACGCCGGTCAAAATGATCAACCACTGCGCCGTAAGAAAAACGAGCGCTGTAGCGGTTGGCACGAATCGCAAAATGATTGGTGCGTAGGTGCCCCCGATCAATAAGAAAATGCTGATGTGATCTATAACGTTTGCCTTGCGTTTGTAGCCGGGGTGTTGGATGGCATGATACACGGTACTGGACACATAAACTGCCAACAGCCCGAATGCAAAAATCGAAATGCCGTAGAGCATTATTATATCCCCGGCAGCGATCACTTTGTCAAAAAGAAAGTAAATCAGTGCCAGTGATATTAAGACACCAAAGCCGTGTGTCAGGACATTTACCTTTTCTTCAATGAGTGTTTGTGAACGGGCGGACATATTTCAAATTTAGCGAGAGAACCAAACTCGTTGGGTGCAATTCAAAATTAGCAAGAAACAAAATTAGTTGTGCAAACTACTTCAAGCGGGTTCTTGATCTCCCCGGCTTACTGTAATTTTATGAAAGAGGCAACCAAAAC
>JBBQSI010000313.1:0-4499 GCA_038213975.1 Chitinophagales bacterium | reverse complement strand
TAGCCGCGATGATATTAGCAACTTTACCACGGACAAATACAACAAGTTGTTGAGCACAGAGAAAGTGAACCTAAACACCGGAAAAGGGACGTGGAGTTTTACTGTTGGCGACCATGAATGGGGCAGGTATTTAATACTTGTAAAAGATTTGAAGAGCGGCCACGTAGCCGGAGTAGTTTTTTATGTAGATAGCCCTTATTGGCAAAACCGCGACAACATGAATGACCCCACCGCGGCAGCTATGTTGTCCTTCACTTCAGACAAAGAAAAGTATAACGTTGGCGACGACATCGTATTGACCATTCCCAGCAGCGAAGGTGGCAGGGCGTTAGTGAGCCTGGAAACGGGCAGCACTGTACTGAAGCGCTGGTGGGTGAATACCGATAAAGGCCAAACCATTGTCAAAATGAAGGCAGAGGCGGAGATGTCTCCGAATGTCTATGTAAATATCACCATGATACAGCCACATGCACAAACGCAGAACGATTTGCCCATCAGGATGTACGGGGTGCTTCCGCTGCTGGTCACCGATAAAAATTCCGTGCTGAAGCCGGTAATAAATATGCCAAATATTATTCGCCCGGAAGTGCCTGTAAGCGTTACCGTTAGTGAGGAGCGGGGACGGCCAATGAGTTACAGTATTGCCATTGTTGATGAAGGTTTATTAGATCTTACCCGGTTTAAGACTCCAAATCCTCATGACTATTTTTATGCAAAAGAAGCACTTGGTGTAAAGACATGGGACTTATATGATTTCGTGGTTGGTGCCTGGGGCAGCAGGTTGGAAAGAGTGCTCAGCATCGGCGGCGACCAGGAAGGTGACGGACAATCCAAGCCGATCCAGGCTAACAGGTTTAAGCCAGTTGTAAAATATCTGGGGCCTTTTCTATTGAACAAGAATCAAAAAGCAAAACATCAATTCAAGCTTCCCGCTTATATTGGATCGGTGCGGGTGATGGTAATTGCTGCTGAAGATGGCAGTTATGGCATTTCAGAGAAAGCCGTAGCAGTAAAGAAACCTTTGATGCTGCTCGCCACAGTACCTCGCGTATTGGCGCCAGGCGAAACCATAAAAATTCCAGTGACTGTTTTTGCAATGGAAAAAAATATTCGTAATGTAAATGTTGGTCTGCAAACGACACCTAATCTGAAAGTGACAGGTGCAACAAACCAGGCAATCAGTTTTTCCGAAAGTGGCGAACAGATGATCAATTTTAATGTTCAGGTGACCCCGAATACGGGAATCGGAAAATTAAAATTGCTGGCTTCTTCAGGAAATGAAAAAGCTGCTTACGAAGTAGAACTCAATATTCGTAATCCAAATCCTTTTGTTACCACGGTCGCAGGAAAGGATATGGCTAAGGGTCAGCAATGGTCCACTACCGCCACACCAATTGGCACTTTATCGACCAGCACCGCTACACTTGAAGTATCAACCATACCTTCTATTGATCTTGAAAAAAGGTTGGGATACCTGGTAACGTATCCACATGGCTGTATAGAGCAAATTACGTCGGCTGCATATCCCCAACTGGTACTCAATCAGCTAACTGATCTTACCGATGCACGCAAAGCCGATATTAACAGGAACATCAGGGCGGCTATAGCGTCGCTGCAAAACTTTCAGAACATCGATGGTGGATTTACCTATTGGCCCGGTAACCGTGAAAGTGACGAGTGGGGGACGAACTATGCAGGAAATTTTTTACTGGAAGCTAAAGAGAGAGGATACATTGTGAGTGAACCGATGTTGCAGCAATGGAAATTGTTCCAGAGAAGTAAGGCAAATGCCTGGTATCCTGGCACGACCAATTTCTACGGAGGTGATCTTACGCAATCCTACCGTTTATATTTACTGGCGCTGGCAAAGTCACCCGAGATTGGCGCGATGAACAGGCTGAAAGAATTCAAGTATTTGTCGCCAGAGGCAAAATGGCGGCTGGCTGCCGCGTACAAACTGGCAGGTCAGGAAAATATTGCATTGCAACTTGTCAGCGCACTGCCGACCGGCTTTGGACCAAGAAAGTATCCTGGCATCACTTATGGTTCGGAGATGAGGGATGAAGCTATGGTGTTGGAGACGCTCACGCTATTGGGTAGACGAACTGCTGCTTTTGCGGTACTGGAGAAGATCGCTGGCGTATTGGACGATGAAAAATGGTTAAGCACACAAACCATTGGCTACAGCCTTGTTGCCATAGCTAAGTATTGCGGACAAAATAATGCTGACAAAAAAATCAACGCAGAAATAAGAGTTGCAGACGCCGGGAGGACAATCAGTTCCTCATCGTACGTGCAACAGGTATCCATTGACGTGAGTAAAGGAAATGTGCCAGTAGAAGTGATCAATAAGGGCAATAATATATTATTTACAAGAATTATTATGAGAGGTCAACCGGTAACCGGGGAAAATGGTGCATTTAAGAATAATACCGCGAACCTATCGATGACGGTGCAATATTTTGACAGGAACAAGCAGCCAATAAATATTGCCTCACTTAACCAGGGTACTGACTTCGTTGCCAAGGTAACTGTGCGAAATCCGGGCAACCGGGGCAGGTACGAAAGAATGGCTTTGAACCAGGTTTTTCCATCAGGCTGGGAAATCATAAACACCCGGTTGTTTGAAAGCGAAGGTGGCTTCACATCTTCAACTGCCGAATACCAGGATATCCGCGATGACAGGGTTTACACTTATTTTGACCTGAAGCCGACAGAATCCAAAACTTTTTACGTGCAATTAAATGCCGCTTATCTCGGGAGATATTTCCTGCCGGCTACTTATTCCGAGGCGATGTATGACCATAGTATTTCCGCAGGAATCAACGGGAAATGGGTAGAAGTCACCAGCCCGCGCTAATGTTTCCGGAACAGAATGCCATGAAAAACAAGTCGACATTTTTGAGGTTTTTTATACTGTTGATGCTGGTAATACCGGTCATTTGGTTTTGTATTCCCAGGCATCTCTTTAGCGACCCATCAAGTCATGTGCTGCTGGATCGTAACGGGGAATTGCTCAGTGCCTCCATCGCGGCTGATGGTCAGTGGCGCTTCCCCTCGAATGATCATGTACCGGAGAAATTTGTAAAATGTATTACCGCCTTTGAAGACCAACGTTTTTTTAGCCATCCCGGCGTTGATCTTTTAGCCATAACGCGGGCATTTAAAAAAAATCTCAAAGCAAAAAAAATTGTGCAGGGCGGAAGCACGCTCACCATGCAGGTGATCAGGCTCAGCAGGAACAAGAGTGACCGAAGTATTTCCGAAAAGATAATAGAAGTGCTCGAAGCTGTTCGCCTGGAATGCTGGCAGCAGAAAAATGAAATCCTTGCGCTCTACGCATCACATGCACCTTTTGGAAGTAACGTTGTCGGACTGGATGCGGCTGCCTGGCGATATTTTGGCCGTAGCGCAGAAAGACTAAGCTGGGGTGAAATGGCGGCGCTGGCTGTTTTACCTAATGCGCCCGCGCTGGTACATCCGGGGAAAAATATTGAGACGCTTTTGAAAAAGCGCAATGATCTCATAGGCAAATTGGCGTCAATGAAGATCATCAATGAACAAACAGCATTTTCTGCAACACTCGAACCCTTGCCCGGCAAACCTCTTTCTCTCCCGCGAAAAGCAGCGCATCTTTTGCAACGATTCCGGGAGTACCAATTTCAACACAAGCAACCGTTGGCGTTAAGGCAGACAACAATTGACGGTCACTTACAGGATAGGGTAAACGAAATTTTAAATGATCATCATGGCCGCCTAAAAGCAAATAATATCTATAATGCCTGCGCCCTCGTGCTGGAGGTAGAAACGGGCGATGTGCTTTCTTACGCAGGCAACATTGCTGACTTTAGAAATCCTACGATTGAGAGCTACGTTGATGTAGTGAAGTCACCCCGAAGTCCCGGCAGTGCGTTGAAACCGATTCTGTATGCCGCGGCTTTTTCCGAAGGGGACATTCTACCCGGAACCTTATTGCCAGATGTGCCAACTGTAATTAATGGCTATACGCCGAAAAATTTTGACATGGAATACGACGGTGCCGTACCTGCTTCTACAGCACTCTCGAGGTCGTTGAACATTCCGGCAGTTAAGCTTTTGCAGCAATATAAGTATCAACGTTTTTACGACCTGCTAAAAGAACTTGGCATCTCCACGCTCAATTTCCCCGCAGATCATTATGGGTTATCACTTATTCTCGGCGGCAGCGAAGTGAAGATGTGGGATCTTGCCAGTTTGTATGCAGGCCTGGCCCGGACAGTGAATCATCAGCAAGCGAACCGGGGGGCGGCCTTGCGGAAAGATTTTTTTGAACCCACGTTTCTTCAACATTCGT
Source organism: Chitinophagales bacterium (assembly GCA_038213975.1). Lineage (GTDB taxonomy): Bacteria > Bacteroidota > Bacteroidia > Chitinophagales > Chitinophagaceae > Ginsengibacter. Next base: position 166 of record JBBQSI010000313.1, on the reverse strand, counting down.
TGAAAGAGAATACCTCAACCGATGTTATCTCTTCACTCGATGCCACATCTATTTGGTTTACTTTCCAGGCTATGAATGAGGTGATGCGGCCCGGTGATGAAAGTCTCTGGCAACAATTTTCCTCTTCTCAAAAAATAGCCTGGAAAACAGGTACCAGCTTTGGCTT
>JBBQSI010000312.1:0-4513 GCA_038213975.1 Chitinophagales bacterium | reverse complement strand
AAACAAATAACCGTATTTTCTAGAAAGTACCTGTTTACAAAGAGAATTTCTGTAGCATTAAACAAGAAATTTTCTTTAATTCTAAATAGATTCCTGACCCAAACGACTTATCTTTGCGCAAAATTTAGGGAAGATATGGTCTCAAAACGCGTGAAATCTTTATTGGTAGCGGCTTTTAGCCTCTTAGGTCTGTTAGTTACCAATATTAGTTTTGCCCAAGAGAATGAAGGTCATGAGGTCAAAAAAGACAAGCATGCATTTGATGCTAATGAGGTTATTTTCGGGCACGTTAAAGATGCACACGAGTTTCATTTTCTTTCCTACGAAAGTAGCGACGGAGTGGAGCACGAAGCTATTATTCCGCTTCCCGTAATACTGTATTCACCACAAAAAGGCTTTTCAGCTTTTATGTCATCTGCGTTCCATCACAATGCCGAAGTAGATGGCTACCGGTTGAAAGAAGGAAAAATTGTTCCAGTTGATCCTTCCGTGAAAGTGTACGACATTTCTCTCACGCGAAATGTGGTGCAGATGCTGTTAGCGCTCATTGTATTTGTTTGGCTAATGATAGCCGTTGCTAAAAAGTATAAAAAAGGTGTTGGTGTTCAGCGCGGTCCCACCGGGATGCAGAATGCGTTAGAAATTGTGATTGAGTTTGTGGTGGATCAAGTTGCAAAACCTAACCTGGGGAACAAGTATCTGAGGTACATGCCTTACCTGCTTACCGTTTTCTTTTTCATCCTCATCAATACTATTTTCGGATTAATTCCCGGCTCAGCGAACGTTACCGGCAACATTGCATTTACACTCGTCTTAGCTGCTATTGCCTTTGTAATCATCCTCATAAGTACCAACAAACATTACTGGGGGCACATCTTCAATCCAGATGTACCGGGTTTCGTAAAGCCGATCCTTATTATTGTTGAGATACTGGGCATCTTTACCAAGCCCTTCGCACTTATGATCAGGCTCTTTGCCAACATGCTGGCCGGCCATATTATCATCATTTGCCTCATTTCGCTCATCTTTATTTTTGGGGCATTGAATAAAGGAATAGGCTGGGCCTTCGCACCTATTTCACTTGCATTTTCAATTTTCATTTATTTTATAGAAATACTGGTAGCGTTTATCCAGGCATTTATCTTCACCAACCTTACTGCTGTTTTTATTGGCCAGGCAATGGAAGGATCGCATGACAATGAACATGCAGCACATGGATACGATGATCCTGTGATGGTGTAAGCGACAATGGAAATTTACAAAGCGTTTATTTAAACAAGTATAAAACACAACTATGGATTTAATTACTATTTTAAGCACGGTTCCATGGGCGAACGCCGGTGGTGCTATTGGTGCAGGACTTGCAGCAGTAGGTGCGGGAATAGGTATCGGCCAGATTGGTAAAGGTGCAGTAGAAGCTATTGCACGCCAGCCGGAAGCTGTAAACGATATCCGCTCCAACATGATCCTGGCTGCAGCACTTATTGAAGGTGTCGCACTGTTTGGGGTTATCGCTGGTATTCTCGCGATGTTCGTGTAAATCTCTTAAGGCTGCATACAAAGCACAGGGCGGCGGTGCAGCCTTATTTATCTTAAATTTTTTTTATGGATTTGCTCATACCTTCTTTTGGCCTTATCATCTGGACGCTGGTCGCCTTTATTGTTGTTTTTATTATCCTTAAAAAGTTTGCCTGGAAACCAATCCTTGATTCACTAAAGGATCGCGAACAGAATATTACAGATTCTATTGCCACGGCTGAACGGGTGAAGGCTGAGATGGCACAGCTCAAAAGTGAAAACGAAGCCCTTCTTGTAGAAGCGAGGGAGGAGAGAGCTGCAATGATGCGTGATGCTAAAGAGACACGCGATAAGATTATCGCTGATGCAAAGGACCAGGCTCGCCAGGAAACCAGTAAGATTGTTGGCGATGCGCAGAACACAATCAACCAGCAAAAAATGGCGGCCATTACTGATCTAAAAAACCAGGTAGGTAAACTGGTGGTTGAAGTAAGTGAGAAAGTTTTGCGTCGTGAGCTTTCAGACAAATCATCGCAGGAAAGGTATATCCAGGAACTTTCTGAAAAAGTAGAATTGAACTAAGCAACATGGGTAATTCAAGAATAGCTCCCCGGTATGCAAAAAGCCTCCTGGGACTCGCCATTGAGTTGGGGAAGGTGGAGGAAGTGTCAGCGGATATGAGCTTGCTTCACCAAGTATTAAAGGAGAGTAGGGATTTCCTTTTAGTCTTAAAAAGCCCAGTAATTTCTGCAGAAAAAAAGTACGCTATCATACAGGCGGTTACTAAAAACAGGATCTCTAAGACTACGCAAACCTTTTTGAAATTAGTTACATCAAAAAGCAGGGAAGCAAGCTTACCCGATATCATCGACTCTTATGTACTTCAGTACAATAAGCTGAAAGGAATTCACAAGGCTACCCTCACCACAGCAATGGCGGTCAGCGAAGAGATTAGGCAATCATTTGTGAAGAAGATAGAAGCGCAAAATAACCTTTCGAACATTCAACTGGAAACGAAAGTGGATGAGACTATCATCGGTGGTTTTGTACTTGAGGTAGAAGGAAAACTATTGGACGCAAGTATTCTTCGGGATCTGAATGATGTGAAAAAGCAGTTCCAGAACAACGATTATATTCACAAGCTCAGGTAAAACTGGGGTGGCGAACATTCATTTCAATATTCGATAAATTATAAAATATGGTTGATATTAAACCTGATGAAATTTCGGCGATCCTGCGGGAGCAGTTGACAAATTTCAACGTGGAAGGGAACCTGGAAGAAGTAGGGACGGTATTGCAAATCGGTGACGGAATTGCCCGTATCTACGGTTTGAACAATGTTAGTTCCGGTGAGCTTGTAGAGTTTGAAAATGGCGTAAAAGCAATTGCCCTGAATCTGGAGGAAGATAATGTGGGTGTGGTATTGATGGGAGATAGCGGCAACATCAAAGAAGGTGGTACTGTTCGCCGGACAGGCAAGATCGCCTCCATTAAAGTTGGAGACGGATTGGCGGGCAGGGTTATCAACACGCTTGGTGATCCTATTGACGGGCGCGGTCCTATCCAGGGCGACTTGTATGAAATGCCACTTGAAAGAAAAGCTCCCGGTGTAATTTTTCGTGAACCGGTAAAGCAGCCTTTGCAAACTGGTATCAAAGCTATCGATGCGATGATCCCGATAGGCCGTGGGCAGCGCGAACTGGTAATTGGTGATCGTCAAACAGGAAAAAGCGCGATTTGTATTGATACCATAATTAATCAAAAAGAATTTTTCAAAGCAGGAAATCCAGTTTATTGCATCTATGTTGCAATTGGGCAGAAGGCAAGTACCATTGCAAACGTAATGAAGGTGTTGGAAGATAATGGAGCAATGGAATACACAACTATTGTAGCTGCTTCTGCATCTGATCCTGCCCCGCAGCAGTTCTATGCGCCTTTTGCCGGCGCTGCTATCGGAGAATTTTTCCGCGATACAGGTCGCTCTGCACTTATAATTTATGACGATCTTAGTAAGCAGGCCGTAGCTTATCGCGAGGTTTCACTTCTGCTAAGAAGACCTCCGGGACGGGAAGCTTATCCTGGGGACGTATTCTACCTTCACAGCCGTTTGCTGGAAAGGGCGGCCAAGATTATTCAGCGAGATGAGATTGCCCAAAAGATGAATGATTTACCTGAAAATATTAAGCACCTCGTAAAAGGAGGAGGATCTTTAACGGCGCTTCCGATCATCGAAACGCAAGCCGGTGACGTGTCTGCATATATTCCGACGAATGTAATTTCCATTACAGATGGCCAGATTTTCCTGGAAGGTAACCTCTTCAATGCGGGTATTCGGCCTGCTATTAACGTGGGCATCTCCGTAAGCCGCGTTGGCGGAAATGCGCAGATCAAATCAATGAAAAAAGTGGCAGGTACGCTCAAGCTTGACCAGGCTCTATATCGCGAGTTGGAAGCCTTCTCAAAATTTGGTGGTGACCTCGACGCCGCCACAAAGTCGGTACTGGATAAAGGTGCACGCAACGTGGAGATATTGAAGCAGCCGCAATTTTCACCTTTCCCGGTAGAAAAGCAGGTCGCAATTATTTATTTAGGTACCAATGGTTTGATCAGCCAGGTACCTATCAGCAAGGTAAAAGAGTTTGAAGATCAGTTTCTTCTGGAAATGGAGAATAAGCTGCCGGAAGTATTGGCAGAATTCAAGAAGGGAAATCTGCCGGAGGATGGGGTAAAAAAGATGACAGACCTTGCAAAAGACCTTGCAAAGCAATACAAGTAATTAATTGAATTTTATTTATAGCCGCGGCAATTTGTCGCGGTTTTTTTGCGATATCAGCTACAAAAAAAAGGCTGCCCGGTAAAAGGCAGCCTTGTGCAGTTTGTTCAGGTAAACTTCATGGGAAATTCTCTAAAATACTATTGCAGGAATGCGTTGTCTTTGCTAAAACAGAATTGTATTGGCATCGCCTGCTGTACAAAAGCTGATAATAAGATGACA
>JBBQSI010000311.1:0-4539 GCA_038213975.1 Chitinophagales bacterium | reverse complement strand
TTTTGACTACTCAATGGATGCTGAAGTATGTTGATTTAAAAAAAATTATTAAATTTGAAATGACGAAAAAAATCTGGCGAAGGGGGAAGGTTTAAAATCATTTTAAATCTTTCTCTTTCAAAAGAAATTTAATTGATGTACTATATTATCTAGTCTCTCTGCAATTAGGTACAATGGATACTTTTGTTGTGGGAAGTACTAAATAAAAGTCATTCCAAAACTTTCTTCTAAGTAACTTATTGTAATCGGCTGGTCCTTTAAATTGGCCTGAATTGATGGATTTGCAAATAGTCCGAAATTACTTCTCCAATATGCATCTTTACTGTCAACTGTTTTTAACCATTCAATTTTTACAGCGAATTCAGTATTCACGTTGTTACAATTACAAAAAATTGATTTTCGTAAATACGGAAGTCCTTCGACAGTGGCGTTGTCAACATTTGCACCTGTTATGTAATCTTGTTCAATTGTAAAATCATCATTATTAAACACATTCCCATTAAAAGAGAAACTTGCAATTTTTACTGCTTTATCTCTTACTCTTCCTATTCCTACATAACCACGTCCTGTGCTAAATGCTGCAATAATATCACCTACTTCAAGATTTGCAAGAGGGTCGCTATAAATTGGATTTTGGCCTGCTGAAACAAATTTATATTTAACACAAGCTGCCCATTGTCTTCTCCCAACCCATAAAGGTTTAGGTCTTTTCGGGTCAGCACCAATGTTTAAAAATCTAATATTGTGAGTTATTTGAATGTATGGCATTATAGATATATGTTATTAGTTCTTTCGACTTGCTTCAAGTTAGAATGGTGTTTGCGTATTTCCCACAACGTCTGTATTTCCGAAAGTACGCACAATCCGCACTTTTTCTCAAAAAAAATATCACTCCTGGTTCTCAGCCTTTTAACCCAATTTACCGCATAACATATTACACTTGTTCTGGTTACGTAAATACAGCTCAAGTTCGTGTTATGACTTTTAAGCAACAACTGTTTCATGTTGATCTTGTGACCAACAACTTTTATCAGCCAGGCTTCCGAACTTCCATTTTGTAGATCTTTACGCGGTAAAAAAGCTAACGCACTTCACTCCTCCTCACCCCGGCCAACAGAAGGAAGGAATAGTTATTTCCCGCAAAGTCCCTTTCCAAATATTCCTCCGGTTGCGGGATCAACTACTAAATATACATCCCAATAGTTATGAAGATGAAGTTGGTTATTAAGATACCTGATACTACTGCCACGCTACCTGCCGAATGTCATTAGCAAAGTCCTGCCCATTCCCCTTTTTTCAAAATATTTTCGGCAATACCAAAAATTATTGCCCCGGCAGATCCCTTAATGAACATGAATCCTTATGTCTCAAAAACGAAAATCTGCAGCATAGTAATTTTACGATGTCGACACTTTCATTTAGCGAATGGTCGTTCCTGGTTAGCGAGCAACATGATTGCAGGGCAAACTGTATGGTAGTTATGGATAGATTTGCAGAGCGTTTTTTTTAAACAGATTTCACAAAAAGCGTTTGTGATTGCAGGGGAATAAATATTAATCATGTTCTCCCTAAAAGCACAACCAGTTTTAAACCGGCCTTCTCCAGGGAATGGTCGAACCCCCATTGTTCTACACCTCCTGTTATTTTAGCTCAGGGCAACTAATGCTCTGTTCTCTTAAATCCTTTTTCTCGGAGAGCCCCAAAGAAATTAGTTTATCATTTTAAAAAAAATGAAATGATCGACGCTGCATTACAATTGCTGCGAAACGAGCTCTCATCCTATCTTTCGTCGAAAGATCCTGCATCTGTTATCATAGACAATATTGGATTGTTTGAAACATCTGCCGGCTCATCGCTCACTGATAGTATCGTCATCACCCTGGTGAACGTAGAGGAGGAAAGTACACTCAAAAATCAGCCTGCACTTAAGCGTCCATTTGCTGGCAGTGCCACTTATGAAAATGCGCCGGTGTATTTAAACTTATATGTTCTTTTTACCTGTAATTATGCAGGCAACGATTATATACTGGCCTTAAAAAGGTTGTCTTACGTGATTCGGTTTTTGCAGGGAAAAAATGTTTTCTCCGCTTCTTCATCTGTCACCGGCAGTTCTCTGGCTATCGACGATGACCTCGTTGATCTCAGATTCACTATGGAATTGTACACTCTAACATTTGAGCAGATCAATCATTTGTGGGGATCACTTGGAGGCAGGCAAATACCGTTCGCAATGTATAAACTTAGGTTGGTAACCATCACGGAACGTGCCGTAGTACGTGAAGTGCCACTGATAGAAGAAATTGAAACCCTTTCAAATCCATCCTTAGCCGGCTGATCATGTCATTGATATATAAAACCATATTTGAAATAAGACTGATGCATGAATACTTCTGCACAGATATCAACGGCGATACTATTTTCTCGCGGCCGGGCCAGGCAGACCGGATGAATTTTTTACTGCAGGAATTTTCCGGCGGCCGCCCATCTATAAATCGTGACCTTGATTTTGCTTTCCCGAAAAAAATGGAGGCTACCTACAATAATTATAACCTGAAGATTTTTCCAACATACTCAGGCTGCAAAGTGGCGCTGCGAGTAGATCAAAGTTTCCTTGCAGATAATACCACCGTATATGATCCTATAGTCCCATTCCCGGCTGATTTTGAAATAAACGTCCTTATCATAAAAAAGAATAGCGCTGCCGACAGCTACACTAATGCTGTAGTCAATCGCCCTGTACAATCCAGGTATTTTTTTACAAATGAAAATACTTTCAGCGCGAAAGCCTTTCCCTTCCTCACGGCTGGTATTTCCCTTTTCGATCCCACCGGGAAATACCAGCAGGGCGATCTCGCCAACTTTGGCAGTGGAGATACACGCATATTTTACAAGGACGACAGTGGCGACCATTGGGTGTCGGTTGTGCGCGATCAGTTTGCAAACAGCAATGATCAGTTATTATCGACCACGAAGTTTTATTATACGTTTGACCCCGCTTCAGTCATCAAGGATGCAACTTTTATTTTAAAAGATAAAAATGGAATTGTACTAAAGACGATTACCGCACACAATGATGATTTCATTTCAAAAACGTTGATAGACCTCTCCGGCCTCGGCGGTGAAATTTTACATGATGTCTTCAAATTTCCCGATGCAGTTTACACCCTCGGGGTAACGGCTTCAGGCGGCTATGCAGCTTCTCATAGCCTGGTGTTCAACGATGACTTTTACGACAATTCACAGTGGGCGCTTATCAAGATAAAGCCTGCAGTAACTAATACTGCCTTCAACTTATTTGCTACTGATGGACATCTTATCAAAAGGAAGAGTGCTTCAGGTTCCTGGACGCAAGCACCCATTTTTGAAATACCGGTGAAGAGCCGATATACATTTTGGAGATATAAAAATTTAAAAGGCAAAGAACTTAAGTTAGATCCATCTCTCACCAGCTATCTTTTTAAAGAAGACAAAGATTTGTTGAGTCTGCAGCCAAGATCAATATCTAATTCATATTTCAAATTACCGAAGCAGGGAAGCACCGATACAAAATATTTTCCCGGCCCGGTAAATCTTGCGATAGCCAAAGATGTAAAGGACAGAATATGTTTTGACGTCATGGTACCGGAGTCGGATTTGTTTCCGGTGGTGCCGTGACGAAACCTGAAAATATTTTTAACGCGAAAAAATAAAAAACATGCCTGAGTATAAAACCCCCGGTGTCTATATCGAGGAAATTCCCAAGTTGCCACCTTCCATCGCATCCGTTGAAACAGCCATCCCTGCATTTATCGGGTATACAGAGAAAGCCAAGTGGAAGGAAGATGGAGATCTCCTGATGCGGCCCTGGCGCATAGAATCACTGCTGCAATACGAACAGTTTTTCGGGTACCCGTCACCGGAAGTTGGCAGTATTACGGTTGCCTTTACCCAATCAGGCTCCAGGACGGAAGTGAACGGTAAAATAGACGAAACACTGCGCTCGAAATTCCTGATGCATTATTCCATGCAAATGTTTTTCGCCAACGGCGGCGGTCCATGCTGGATTACATCTGTCGGTGATTACCAGGCAACAGGTGGACAGGTAATAACGCAGCACCTTAAAGACGGCCTGGCGGAAGTTGCAAAGATCAACGAGGCAACGCTGCTGCTTTTTCCCGATGCGATCAACCTCAGCACGGCTACTGATTATTATGATGTGTATGCTGCTGCCATCAGGCAGGCGGTGAAATTGCAGGACAGGTTTGTGATTATGGACGTTTACCATGATGTTGCCAACCTGGAGGAGTGGGAATTTGATATCAATGGAACAGGCGGCACTGGCGGCTTGCGCAATATTCTCTCCGGCACCACAGATGATTTGAAATATGCCGCCGCTTATTTCCCGCAGATATTTACGGGTGTTGACTACAACTACAAAGTACCGGGAAGCCAGACTACCGACAATGATGCTTCTATAAATATTACAGGCGGTGATGGTGGCGCTTCCAATCTTGCAGATCTGAAGACGGCTAACAACGCTCAATATTTCCAGGCAAAAAG
>JBBQSI010000310.1:0-4558 GCA_038213975.1 Chitinophagales bacterium | reverse complement strand
ATGAAACCTGGTTTCAGGTCAAGGGTGGATCTATCGCTAACTTCCTGCTGGATGGTAAAGACTATCGCATTGCCTATGATGATAAAGGCCGATGGAAATATACAGAGTTAACCTATTCTGCAGATCAACTTCCCCGTCGTGTTCGCGATATGGTACAAAAAGAACTCTTTCAGAATGACATTGAATATTGCTCAGAATTTATCACATCAAATTTCAAAGCTCACGTCATCACCATGAAAGACCGCGAGACTCACAAAGTGAGTAAAGTGCAGGTTGCAGATGATGAGATGCTGGTAATTTCAGATAAAAGCAGTGCCAGGGAAGACTAAGATATTCAACGTTGTCTTTCGTAAATTAAGGTTGCCCTGCGGTCGTCTCACCCGGGCAGCCTTTTTTTGATTTTATTGAATCAATGTGTCAGCACGCAGAAGTTTTAAGGACCAGCATTCGGGGCCGGGGTTGAGTATTTTACGCCAAAGTCGTGTAGTCAAGTCAACAACTTCAAGGCGTGACCGGAGGTTTTCAGCGATAGCTTTTCAGGCACGGTTTTTCCACTAAGGGAAGTAATAACCAACAAAAATAATTTTATGAAAAAGATCGAAATCAATAGTGGCTCAGGAGGGAAAATCAATTTGTCATACAATGATTATGGTAGTGGAAAGCCCGTTATCCTCATACATGGATGGCCACTGAGTAAAGAAATGTGGGAATACCAGCTAAGTGCACTGGTAGATGCCGGATTCCGCGTCATCAAATATGATCGCAGGGGATTTGGAAAGTCTGATAAGCCATGGACGGGATATGACTATGATAGCCTGGCCTCCGACCTGAAAGGATTAATTGATGGTTTACAATTGAAAGATGTAAGCCTTGTCGGATTTTCAATGGGCGGTGGAGAAATTGCCCGCTACTTTGGAAAATACGGAAGCGAGAATATCAGCAAAGCAGTATTGATATCAAGTGTGGCACCAGGTATGCTGAAGACTACTGCGAATCCTGATGGCGTACCTGAGGAACAATTCAAAGAAATGATGGGAGGGTTGAAAGATGACAGGATAGGTTTCCTTGCAGATTTTGGAAAAACTTTTTTTGGTATAAACATGGTGAACCACCCGGTGAGCGAGCCGTTGCTACAATATTATCTCAACCTGGAAAGCCACGCATCTGCGAAAGCAACACAAGATTGCATGAAAGCATTTGCTTACACTGACTTTTCAGAAGACGTGAAAAAAATCGACGTACCTACCCTGATCATTCATGGTGATGCTGATAAGATAGTGCCAATCGATGCTGCCGGCAGAAGAGCGGCAAAGGCAATTAAAAACAGCAGGCTTATTGAATATGAAGGAGCTCCGCATGGCCTGTTTTACACGGAGAAAGAAAAACTTAATAAAGACCTGGTAGCCTTTCTAAAGGACGAAACTCCGATGGCACAGAAAACAACCGCACAGCGCACAGACGCAGTAGTGTCGTAAAGATTGATAGTTGATTGCTAGAAAAATTAAGCCCGGATTTTACCCGGGCTTTTTTATGGCAGTCTACATACGATTGCTATAGTCAGCAGACTTTCCCATACTTATTCTGTTCGCAATGACTTCACAGGATTTTTTACAGCGGCACGAAACGCTTGTATGCTTATGGTAGCAACAGCGATGAACAAACTAATACCCGCAGCAACTACAAATATCCACCAACTTAGGTCTGCACGATAGGCAAAGTCCTGAAGCCAGCGATGCATGCCAAGCCATGCCAGCGGCGCCGCGAGCACAAAAGCAATGGCAACCAGTTTTACAAAGTCAATTGACAACATATTGATGATTGTACTCACGCTGGCGCCCAATACTTTCCTGATCCCAATCTCCTTTGTTCGCTGTTCAGCGATGAAGGTAGCCAGTCCAAACAAACCAAGGCAGGCAATAAATATTGCTACCAGGGAAAATGTAAAACCGATATTCCCCACCCTGCTTTCAGACTTGTACATATCGTTAAAAGAATCATCCAAAAATCTATAACTGAATGGCATCGATGGCGCCATTTGTTTCCAGCTTTTCTCTGCGGAGGCAATTACATTTCCAACGTCCCTGGCGGAAAGTTTAGCCGAGACCATTCCGCTGGACTTTCGCAGAAAAAAAGAGACCGGGGCGATATCTTTTCTAAGTGACTCAAAATGGAAATCTTTCACCACGCCAACAACCGTGTACGATTCTGCCGGACCGTAATCATTTGCGGGGGAATAAATTTTCCGACCTAACGGTTCAGAATATCCCAGAACTTTGATTGCTGCTTCGTTAAGAATAACAGCCGCCGTGTCCGTGCCGAAGTCTTTGGAGAAATTTCGCCCCTCGGCGATTTCCATCCCAAGGGTGCTGAAATAGTCATAGTCAATTTGCCAGCTCTGCATATCAAAACCACTTTCCGCCGTCATCACTGGTGCAGTTGAATAACTTTGGTCTGATCGCGAAGAATTGGTAACCGGGAGGAAAGAACTGACGGTCGCACTTTTAACGCCCGGCTGTATAAGAAGGTTGTTCTTAAAAGCATCAATATTTTTCTTTAGCTCAAAAGCGTTATCTATCACGAGTACCTGTTCCTTTTCAAAGCCCAGGCTTTTATTCCGGATATAATTGAGTTGCCTGTAGATGACGATGGTACCAATAATTAATATGATCGATATCGCAAACTGCGTTACAACAAGAGCGCTCCTTATACCGCCCTTTGCATTTGAGCTTAGCTTGCCCTTAAGCACCTGTATTGGCCGGAAAGAAGACAGGTAAAATGCAGGGTAGCTACCTGCAAGCAGGCCGGTAACCAGTGGTATTGCAAGCAGGCATATTATCGGCCAGGGAGATAGCAAATCCCCAAAGGTGAGTGATTTTCCAGCAAGGCTATTGAAGTATGGCATAAGCAGCGCTACCAATATGATCGATACTATCAGGGCGATATAGGCTATCATAATAGCTTCAAACAAAAACTGGGCTATGAGGCTTTTCTTCTCCGTTCCCAACACCTTCCTGATGCCAACCTCACGGGCACGTGTAGTTGATTTTGCTGTGGTAAGGTTCATGAAATTGATGCATGCGATCAGCAGGATAAGCAGGGCCACAGCCGAAAAAATATAGACATACTGTATATTACCGACGGGCGATATTTCAAAATTGTATGTCGAATAGAGATGGATCTTTTCAAGTGGCATCAGCGTAATATCAAGTTTGTTACCCGCTTTTCTGAATTCGTCCATGCTGTTGATATTCATATATTGCTTTGCCTGCGGCGCTATATAAGTTTTCACATACTGATCGATATTTTTTTGAAAAGCCTTCGCATCAGTACCAGGCTTGAATAAGAGATAGGTATGAAAATTAAAACTCAGGTGCTGGCCGAATTGATAGTTCACATTTTTCATGCTGAATAGAAAATCAAAATTGAAATGCGAGTTTTCAGGCATGTCAGCAATAACGCCGGTGATTTTGTAGACAGGGTCCTTGTCGTCATTTGTTTCCAGCGTTTTGCCGACCACGTTAGTTGAGCCAAAATATTTTTCGGCAGCGGACCTGGTAATCACGACAGTATTTGGTTCATCAAGCGCTTTTTGTAAATCGCCTGCGATAGCTTTCTGCTTAAAAACCTCGAAGAAAGTAGAATCGAAATGCGCTACTTTATCTTCTTGTATAAAGCTGTTACCTTTTTTGATGAGCTTACTTCCGTAATTATTGAATATGCGGGTATACTGAGTAACCTGGGGGAAATCCTTTTTTAGCGTCTGACCGATCATGTCGGAGCTTTGCGTAATATGCAATTCCGTCCCGCCAAACAATACATCAGAGTTGACGCGGTAAATATTTTCAGCATTGGGATAAAAACGGTCATAGCTCAGTTCATCCACCACATACATGGCGATAAAAATAAAGCAGCTCAATCCTATGGCCAGCCCTGAAACATTAATCAGCGAGTAAGCTTTGTGTTTTACCAGATTTCTCCAGGCGATCTTAAAATAATTTTTAAACATGGTTTTGGAATTGTAGTTCTGCATCCTGACAACAGCAGTCCATTCAGAAACTTATCAATATTGAGTCGCAAACCCGGGTGAATAAAAGCACTTCCTGCAAAAAAGATATTAACTTTTTACATGTCACCCTTTTCGGCGGGTTGAATTGACTTGTTAGAAATTCCAATGTGCGTGCCAGTCCCCAGGTGCACTGCTCTACAGGGGTTTATGAAAAGAAAAGAACAAAGGTGTTCGAAAACGAACAGTTTTTGTTCGATTCCGGTCAGCGGATAAGGTTCATCAAAAGGGGAGGTCTTCGCAAACAATCATTTTTTTCTAAAGACCGCGGGGGAAATCTGTCCCTGGGAACTATTGTTGATTTAAAAAGATAGGCGGACGCTGTCACCTTTCTTCAAAGTGGCTTCTAAATATTCACCGGACATCCTGGGGGGAATCTCCCTACCGTTTTTCCAAACCTTCCATTGATGTGTCCCGGGCAGTTTGATCTTAAAAGTATTCGAGGCAGTGGCTGTAATTTCAATACTATCGACCTGGTGATCTTTCCATTTTGCT
>JBBQSI010000309.1:0-4598 GCA_038213975.1 Chitinophagales bacterium | reverse complement strand
TATCAACAGCGATCTTATAATCCGCTACGTCATTCCATTCTATTTCGAACTTAACCGCGGGGAATTTTTTTGCGACATTAGCAACGTTTGCTTTAGCTATGAGGCACAGGTCTTCGGCAAAATCCACTCCGCGAATCGTATTAAAACCAAAGTGCGCCGCAACCACCAGCACGCGTCCTTTGCCGCAGCCGAAGTCAGTGATCGAGTTATTAGCCTCATTCTCGTGTAAGAAACGAAAGGCTTTTTTCAGCAAAAAATAATTGGCACCCTGATAAACTGACGCATGTGCAAGGTTGTGGCCTTTCAACGTCGCGTCACGCAACCTAACCAGGCTAAGTGTATCCAGGTTGTACTCTTTTTCACCCCTGATTTCATGGCGTACAGTAAAAGCCGCCAGGAACAAATTCCAGTTCCTGGCGATAAAATAGAAGTAGCGCAAATACTTCATATCAGTTTTGATTGAAACGCTCCTGGTTTTGCCGGATGTCAATCACTTTTAGTTGGATCATTGTCTCCCCGTTCCACTCATTTTCATCCAGGGTGTACACAATATCGAAAGGTTTGCCGGAGGCTACTATCGGGAATTTTTCTGCCAGGTTAAATCCGATACCTGATATAGTAACTCCGTTTTGCCGAACGACAAAGCGCACATGCAGTTCTTTCACGATGCGGCTCCAGGAAGTGTCGGAAACATTTTTTGTAATGAAAACGGGCCGCATATTTTCCGGGCCGAAAGGCTCCATTTGGCAGATGATATTGTAATAGCTCCTGTTAATCTTGCTGAAAGGAAGCTCAGCATCTATGGTAATTTCGGGCACTAATAATTCATCAGGAATGGTGGAGGATACGATGCTTTCGAACTGGTTGCTGAAGGCATTCACATTTTCAGCGAGCATGGTCATGCCCGCAGCAGCAAAGTGTCCGCCATAGCCAATCAGGTGCTCCCGGCAGGCATGGATGGCTTCATACAGATTGAAACCTGGTACGCTTCGGGCGCTCCCACCTACATAGCCACCGCTTTGGGTAAGTACGACTGTCGGGCGGTGATACCGCTCAATCAGGCGACTGGCTACAATGCCGACCACGCCCTTATGCCAGTGATCCTTGAATACAACAGTTGTTTTGCGATGGAGCATGGATTCATCTCCCGTAATAAGTGCCAGGGCCTCTTCCGTGATGGCGGTGTCGGCATCTTTCCTATCGCTGTTATCTGTATGCAGCATCTCTGCGAACTCTTTGGCTTTCACCGGGTCATCCTCGATAAAAAGCCGCACTGCTTTGCTGCCATCATCCATACGGCCGGCAGCGTTTACCCTTGGCGCAATGATGAAAACAACATTATTTATCGAAAACCTTGTTTTTACTGCACTCAGTTCTATTAAAGCTTTTATGCCGGGAATGGGATGGTCATTTAATTTCTTCAAGCCAAAAAATGACAATACCCTGTTTTCCCCGGTCAGCGGAACGATGTCGGCGCCGATTGCTGTAACTACTAGATCAAGGTATTGAAGGAATCGATCATCCGGAAGTTGCAGTTTTTGACATAAGGCCGTCACCAGTTTGAATCCAACACCACATCCACAAAGCTCTTTGTAAGGATAACCGCAGCCGGGCTGTTTGGCATTCAAAATGGCGACCGCCGGGGGAAGTTCGTTATCTGGTAAATGGTGGTCGCAAATAATAAAATCAAGGCCCAGGGAGTTGGAATAATCAACGAGGTCTATTGATTTGATTCCGCAATCGAGGGAGATGATCAGGTTGAAGTTGTTTGCTTTCGCAAAATCAATTCCGGCTTTGCTAACACCGTAACCCTCCCTATACCTGTGAGGTATGTAAAATTCTACGAGATGCGGATTTGTAACTCTGCTGAGAAATCTGTAAACAAGAGCAACAGCTGTTGTGCCATCCACATCATAATCACCAAAAACCAGGATTTTTTCATCCTGCTCAATAGCTTGTAAAATCCTTGCTGTTGCTTTATCCATATCTTTCATCAGGAAAGGATCATGCAAATGTTGCAGGGAGGGACGAAAGAAATCCCTGGCCTTCTCAAATGAATCGTACCCTCGCTGCATCAATATTTTACATAAAGAATAGCTGACTCCCAATGCAGACTGGAGTGCACGCACCTTTGAATCATCAGCGTCTAAAAGTTTCCACCGTTTTTCCATGGACAATTTAAATATAAGAAAATCCCACAGGTACTTTGCCGGAAATTAATACTTACGGTCTGTGGTATATAAAACCAGTTCCTCCAGGCCTTTGCGAATATCGCCCGGGGGGAAATCATGCAACTCTTTCAACGCTTCGTCCCGATACGTAACCATTCTTGCATTTGCATATTGTATGCCACCTGTCTCCACTACTTTGTCCAGCACGTACTTTATTTTTTCGCGGTCATTGTTCTGGTTTTTTACTATGTAAATGATCTTGCGTTTTTCCGATGCATTCACCTGGTTGAGGGTATAAATCAGGGGGAGGGTAAGTTTTTTTTCCTTTAGGTCATTTCCTGTTGGCTTCCCGACGTCTTCGTTTCCGTAATCAAAGAGATCATCTTTTATTTGGAAGGCTACGCCCGCTTTCTCTCCAAAAAGTTTCATTTTATTCGTGATCTCTTCGCTGCCGCTGGTACTCCAGGCGCCAATTGCACAGGCTGAAGATAGTAAGGAAGCTGTTTTGGAGCTGATAATCTCAAAGTATACCTCTTCCTTAATATCCAGGCGACGTGATTTTTCTATCTGCAAAAGTTCGCCTTCGCTCATTCTTTTCACCGCTTCAGAGAGAATATGGAGATGCCGAAAATCGCCGGCATCAGTAGACAGCAAGAGTCCTTTGGATAACAAATAATCACCAACCAGTACCGCGATCTTATTTTTCCACAAGGCATTTATGGAAAAGAAACCGCGTCGTTCCATTGCTTCGTCCACTACGTCATCGTGTACCAATGTTGCCGTATGCAAAAGCTCTACGAGGGCGGCTGCACGATAGGTGGACTCATTCACCTGGCCATGCAGTTTAGCGCAAAGAAATACAAACATCGGGCGTAGCTGCTTGCCCTTCCGCTTGATGATATATTTCATAATGGTATCCAGCAAGGGCGTGCTACTCTTCACAGACTCTGCAAACTTTTTCTCAAACACTTTCAGTTCATCAGTTATCAGGCCCTTCGCAAAGCTCATGTCCATATACCGGCAAATTAATGCACAATGCAATCAATACTTCAAGATATTCGTTTGTATGAGGCATTAAATTGACTTATCCCGGAGTTGATCGCGGAAAGATCGCCCTACAAATCGGCAGGCAAAATCATTACCAGGTAACCTGAATATGGTTGTCACCTGACAATATTCCGTCTATGCTTAAAATTTAAGAAGGATATTTACCCAAGAAAATGACGCACTATAGCAAAAAAATTTGGTATTTGGTAGCACTTTGATATTTTTGCAACCATCACCCCATTTCTAACTCAACCCATTCACACAGAAAACATTAATCTCAATCATCATGGCAATTACCAAATACAAATTATTGTACCTGGGTATTTTTATCCTACTATCCTATAGCGCTGCCGCACAGGATACTGACGTTTACAATATTTACGATTCCAGTGTCATCTCCAGCAAGGGTATGGCCCAGCAGAATGAGTTCATGAACAATACTTACGATTTCCCGGCGAAGCCCCGCAACGAAATTGAGCTGGGTATTTCCGGAGGTATGTTTTCAGTAAGCAGTGACGTTTCTGCAAAACTTCCTACGTTTGGTGGCGCTATTCACTTGCGTAAAGCATTGGGATACCTTTTTTCTTTACGCCTGCAGTATGTATATGGCCTGGCCAAGGGTCTGAACTGGAAGCCATCTGTTGGTTATTCAAACAATCCTGCGTGGAGTAATAATTATAGCCTCTCTAATAACGATGCTGTTTATTATAACTATAAGACTAAAGTACAGGACCTGGGATTGCAGGGAATCTTCACTTTAAATAATATTCGTTTTCATAAGCAAAAGACTGCCATGGTTATTTACGGTGGTGCTGGTATTGGTGTTAGCATTTATGATACTAAGATCAACGCCCTGAATGGTACAAGTCCTTATAACTTCAATAGCATCAATAGCAGCGGCTACGAAAACAGGAAGGACATTCGCGACCAACTAAAGTCAATGTATGACGACAGTTATGAAACTGATGCGGAAAATAACAGGGGCAACACTCCAACACTTGGAGATAACACACTGAAGCCTTCTGGGACTGTGTTGGGCGGTATCGCATTTAAGCTAGGCAAAAGAGTAAATCTTGCCCTGGAAGACAGGTTTACGTTTATCAAGGACGATTTATTGGATGGCCAGCAATGGCAAGAGCATTCTGCTGTTGATCCGGGCCAGACAAGGGACTTCGATACTTACAATTACTTATCCCTCGGCCTGAATTTCAACTTAGGTTCGAAAGCAATTGAGCCGCTCTGGTGGATTAACCCGCTGGATTATGCATATAGCGAAATAAACAATCCGAAACACATGAAGCTGCCGAAGCCGGTGTTTGATGATCTTGATGGAGATGGCGTAGTTGACCAGCTTGACCGTGAGCCAAATACACCAGCAGG
>JBBQSI010000308.1:0-4602 GCA_038213975.1 Chitinophagales bacterium | reverse complement strand
GGAAAATGTAAAATTTCCACTGTGGAAAAATCCGGTTCACATCCTGGCACCATGTAGCTTCGTTAAGCAGGACTGTGAAAAATTTTAAAGAACTAGCATGATGTCACTACCTAGTAGATCGCATCTTTCGATAAGAACTTTCGTATATAATCATCCACTCCTTTTTCAAGTGAATGAAATGGCTGGTTGTACCCGGCGTGCTCGATTTTCTTCATTTCTGCTTCAGTAAAATACTGATAGGTATCCCTTATATCTTCGGGCATGTCGATGAATTCGATGGCCGGCTTTTTATCGATTCCGCTAAAGGTTGCATTTACCAGGTCTATGAAGCTTCGTGCTTCACCGGTACCGACGTTGTAAATTCCCGAAGGGAAATCTCCAGGCTTCTCCTGCCACCTGTCAAGAAACCAACAGCAAATAGAAAGCACATCCATCACGTAAATAAAATCCCTCAGCTGCTCGCCATCTTTGAAATCAGGGCGGTGAGATCTAAAAAGCTTTACAAAACCTTTTTCTTTAATTTGATTGAACGAATGGAAAATCACACTGGCCATTCTGCCCTTATGGTACTCGTTTGGTCCATATACATTAAAAAACTTTAGTCCTGCCCAACCAGGAGGTTGATTCGCAGGCTCGCTACTTATTTGCTCCAATACCCATTTGTCAAACTCGTTTTTGGATACACCATAGGGATTCAGCGGCTGCAGATCGGGGATCAGGGAATGCTCATCCCAGTAGCCCAACTCGCCGGCACCATATGTTGCCGCCGAAGATGCATATACCAGCGGAATCTTTTTGGCCACACAAAACTCCCAGGCCTTTTTTGAATAGACAACGTTGAGCTTTTCGTGAACAGCATAATCAAATTCGGTCGTGTCAGTTCTGGCGCCGATGTGATAAAAAAATGCATTCTCCTCCACGTATCCTTCCAGTTCTTCAAACAGCTTTTCCCTGGGTATTTTCCTTGAGAACTGCTTTCCTGTTAAGTTCCTGTCCTTATTTGCATTGCTAAAGTCATCAGCCAAAATCAGGTTAGTATAACCTCTCTCATTTAAATAGGTAACCAGGCAACTCCCTATAAAACCAGCAGCACCAGTAATGATTATTGCATCATGTCTTGTCATTCAGGCAAATACTTATTGAGATGATTACTGATTGCAGTATCGTACAAATTTTTCCAATGGACGACAGAACCCCAATCCTCGCCACCGAAAATAACGTTACTACCGGTGACCTCACCAATTTTAGATGAAGGTATGGTTAACTGTGCCTGAAACTCTTTCATCTGATCCTGCGAAACTGTGACAATCACGCGGCCCTGGCTTTCTCCAAACAGCCAGGAATCTTTTCTAATATTATTTGGAGGCAATGAAAAAGTGAACCCTTTTTTATCGACCATCCCACTTTCCAACAAGGCGATGAAAAGTCCGCCTTCGCTAAGGTCATGGGCAGAATTGATAAGCCCTTTTTCAATCAAGCTTAGAAGCTGGCTGTGTAACGAAGCTTCCTCATCGAGGTCGAAATAGGGTGCAGGCGAATATTCGATGCCACATATTTTGTGAATGTATTCAGAACTTCCCAGGTCATTTTTCACCTCTCCCAGCAAGAATATTTCGTCTCCTTCATTTTTAAATCCAAGCGTCATTGTCTTCGCTACGTCTTCCACGAGGCCAACCATTCCAATGACGGGTGTGGGATAAACAGGTCCTGAAGGCGACTGATTATAGAAGCTCACATTCCCGCCGGTTACGGGGGTATCAAATTTGTCACAGGCTGCCGACATTCCTTTGATACTTTCAACAAACTGGTAGTAAACCTCGGGATCATATGGATTGCCAAAATTCAGGCAATTGGTGACGCCTAGTGGTTTTCCTCCGCTGCAAACAATATTACGTGCTGCCTCACTTACTGCGATCATGCATCCTACTTTCGGGTCGGCAAACACATACCTGCCATTGCAATCGGTGGTAAGTGCAAGCGCTTTTGATGTTCCTTTTACAGCGACCAGGGCAGCATCTGAGGGTTGATTAGTTGAGAGATTTGCGGTACCAACCATACTGTCGTACTGCTCAAACACCCATTTTTTTGAGGCGATATTTGGTAAAGCCACAAGCTTTTCAGCAACAGATTTCAAATTTGCCGGCTCGGGAATCTCGTTTACATCAAATGCCAAAATCTTCTCCGCATAGGATGGTTTGCTAAGATTTCGGTCATACACCGGGGCACCACCGCCAAGTACAAGGCTTTCCGCCGGCAGGCTTGCCTCAAGTTCCCCGTTCATGAAAAACTCCAATTGTCCTGTATCGGTTACTTCACCAATCGATGAGCAAGGCAAGTCCCACTTTTCAAAGATTGCGGTTACTTCTTTCTCGTGGCCTTTTTTTACGATGAGTAGCATGCGCTCCTGGCTTTCGCTCAGCAGCAGCTCCCAGGATCGCATGTTATGTTGCCGGGTAGGCACCTGGTCTAAATATATTTTCATACCCACCTCTCCCTTAGCGCTCGTTTCTGCAGTAGAACAAATAATACCCGCAGCACCCATATCCTGCATCCCGACAACGGCGCCGGTTTGCAAGACTTCAAGGCAGGCTTCCAACAATTTTTTTTCCTGGAAAGGATCGCCTACCTGAACCGCAGGAAGGTCTTCGACACTATTTTCAGTAATGTCCGCCGAGGCAAAAGCGGCACCGCCCATTCCATCTTTACCCGTTGCACTTCCGGCAATAAAAACAGGATTGCCGATGCCAGCTGCTGTTGCACTAACTGTCTCCCCTACACGTACAATGCCGGCACTCATTGCATTCACGAGTGGATTGGTATGATAACAATCTTCAAAATAGATTTCGCCACCCACAGTTGGAATCCCAAAGCAATTACCATAATGGGCAATACCGTGCACAACTCCACTTAATAGATGCTGGGTTTTTTCATGCTCAATTTTCCCAAATCTGAGCGAATTAAGGGTAGCAACGGGGCGGGCGCCCATAGTGAAAATATCACGATGTATGCCTCCGACTCCAGTCGCAGCTCCCTGGAAGGGTTCGATAGCAGATGGGTGATTATGACTTTCAATTTTAAAGACAACTGCAAGACCATCACCGATATCCATAAGGCCAGCGTTCTCGTCACCGGCTTTTACGAGCATGCGCGAACCATCCCTGGGCAAGGTTTTCAGCCATTTGATAGAATTTTTGTAACTGCAGTGCTCACTCCACATCACGGAATACGCACTGAGTTCTGTAAAATTTGGTGTGCGCCCTAGTATCTCTTTTATTTTCTCAAATTCGTCTTCTTTTAGCCCTAGTTTTTCCGCAACAGCGAACGTTATTTCCATATCAAGATTTGTTAGGCAAACTTACGCCCTGCGCTTTGTTATCAGGAAAAAGCTGTGTAATTATTTAATTACCTTCCGCTCCAAATCGAATAAGTGGGTTGGATTTTATTCATCATTTATTTCATCCTGGGCTGCTTTCTTTTGTCGCGGCTGCGTATTGTAAAAGCCACAGGAATTGATCTTAAGATCCTCCTGCTTCTTTTCGTGATAAGAACTGGCGTCGGATTTTTTAACAGCTATATTAACCTCAAACATTATTCACAGACTGACGTAGAATATTTCCACAGGGAGGGAGTAAAAGAATATCACCTGCTGATCGAGAATCCCAGGGAATATGTGGTCAACTTTTTCCGTTCGGGATATGATAGCTATAGCGGCTTTACGGACAGTAAGGATTCTTTTTGGAATGATACCCGCTCCAATATTGTAGTGAAAGTACTTTCAATATTTAACGTCTTCAGTGGCGGTGCTTTTTTTATCAATTGCCTTTTCTTCAATTTCCTGGTATTCTTTGCAAGCTTTTACCTCGTGCGTGCTTTCCAGATGGTCACAAATTTTCCGGATTGGACAATTGTGTTGGGTATTTTCCTGTTGCCATCGCTGGTTTATTATACCAGTGGCGTACACCGGGATGGCCTGATTTTCATTTGCCTGTGTTTTGTCTTCTATGCTTTTCCCAAAATAAAAAGCCCAGGTAAATGGAAATACATCATTGTTGTATGTGCATCATTATTATTCGCCCTTTTTCTCCGGTACTTCGTTGTTTTCTCGTTGCTGGTCGCATTAGGCGCCTGGGCACTTTCCTGCCGACTCCGGCATCATCCGCTTTACACTTTTATAGGTTGTTACTTTCTTGCGGGTTTACTTTTTTTCGGCACAATGCTGCTGCCAGGAACTTATAACCTCCCCGAAAAGATTGCCGGAAAACAAGCTGAGTTTAGGGAACTCAGCAACTATGGCACTTCCACTTTACAAACGACGATACTTGAGCCAACCGTTCTGAGTTTTGTATTAAATGCTCCTCAGGCGGCAAATCATTCAATGATGCGCCCTTACATAACGGAGCATCCTTCTATCTTATATGTGCCACTTTCTGTAGAAATAATCACTTACAATTTTCTTTTTCTTGTACTCCTCATATTCCCGGCTAGGCCCTTTAAGCCATCCGCATTTTTGTATGCAGGAATTTTCTTTGGGCTCTCCATGCTTCTCATGATTGGATATACAATACCGATACTGGGAGCATTCATTAGGTATCGCAGCATCTT
>JBBQSI010000307.1:0-4607 GCA_038213975.1 Chitinophagales bacterium | reverse complement strand
AATTGATGCGATCACTTACGGTATTGATGAGAGTGGATTTACGCTTACTCAAAGCTTCGCTTCGCTCTACAAATAATTTTTGTGGAAAATTGACGGAAGTGAATCATATATATCGTATTAAAAAATTTTAGAAATGGGTAGAGCCAAAATAAAACGCGGTAGCACCTTTGTCGATATGACAGCTATGTGCGATATCGCGTTCCTCTTACTATCATTCTTCATTCTTACTACAAAGTTCAAACCGGATGAGGCTATCGAGGTAGTGACTCCGAGTTCTGTATCAGCGAAAGTGGCTTCTGATAAAGATGCCTTTAAAGTTACCATAGATAAGGAAGGACGAGCCTTCCTTGATATGAGTGATGAAATGAGAGAGCAGGTGTTGGATCAGTTGGGTAAAGAAAGAAATATCACTTTTTCAGAAGATGATAAAAAGTACTTTATGAATGCCGCTTTTGTTGGGGTACCCCTTAGCCAATTAAACCAGTTTACCCGATTGTCGGCAGAGCAACTTAAAGCAACCAAGTTGCCGGGTATACCTACTGACAGCACTAATAACGAGTTGCAGGCCTGGATTAGTGCTGCAGCTACTGCGCTGTCAGGAAGCAAGATAAATTTTTACATCAAGGGTGATAACAATGCAAAATATCCCGCATTTAAAAATGTGATAGAGGCATTTAAAAAGAACGATATCTACAAGTATAACCTTGTAACCAATGCGGAGGATGTGCCTGAGGGTACGGAACTGTATCGTAAGAACCTGCAGAGGATTAAGGAGGACGGCGTGTACGGTGCCCATTAAATTTTTTAGTTTAAATCATTAAAATTATAAGACCATGGCAGAGATGGAAGTAAAAAGTGGCGGTGGCCACAAGAAAGGTCCCGGGGTCAAAAAAGGAAAAAAACTTTCCACCCGTGTAGATCTTACTCCAATGGTGGATCTTGGATTTCTTCTGATAACGTTTTTCATTTTTACCACTACCATGTCCGAGGCGACCAGTATGAACCTCAATATGCCCAAGGACACAGATAACCCCGATGAGCAGAATAAGGTGAAGGAAACCGGTTCACTGACCTTGATGTTAGGGAAGAATAACGTAATCTATTATTATTATGGAAGTGATCCGGCTACGATGCAAACTACCGGGTTTAAGGATGTACGGAAGTTAATTCTTGAAAAAAAGAAGACAACGCCTGCCGATGACCTTTTTATCATTATTAAGCCTGATAAGGATGCTACTTATAAGAACGCAGTTGATATTTTAGATGAAATGAGTATCAATGATATCACCAGGTATGCGATGGTAGATCCAACAGATGATGAATACAACAAGATACTTGCAACCGAGCAGGCCGCGGGCATTCAATAAATTTTTATGGAAAGACTTGAATGCTGAGTCTATTTAAAAAACTTAATTATGGAAGCAAACCAATATTTAAAAGCAGACCTTCTGGACATACTTTTCGAAGGTCGCAATAAAGAATACGGTGCGTACGATCTGCGTCGAACTTACAACAAGCGGATAACAATTGCACTCGTTTCTATGATTGCCTTATTGCTTTTGGTAGTTGTAGCTAATGTATTGGCTAAGAATATGTCATCTGACGATGACGCCCTGGAAATGAAAGTGAAGGATGTAACGCTCGCGCAAATTCAGCCAAACGAGCCGCCACCACCTCCACCACCTCCACCACCGAAATTGCCACCTCCACCACCCGTGGCAACTATCCAGTTCACTCCTCCTAAAGTGGTGAAAGATGAAGAGGTAATTAAGCCGCCACCGGAAATTAAAGAGATTGAAGAAGCAAAGGTGGATGTGAAAACGGTAGAAGGGACGAAGGATATCGGTATAGTTGCACCACCCGTTGAAGATTTCGGAACAAACATTGTAGCCGCACCGGTAGAGAAAAAGGAAGATGAGGATAAAGTATTTACGAAAGTTGAAATTGAAGCTGCCTTCCCCGGCGGAGCTTCTGCCTGGACGAAATATGTAACCCGAGCTATACAACAGAACGCTGACGAGTTTAGTGAATCTGATTTTGGAACCTGTGTGGTTAAGTTTATTGTGGACAAGTCAGGTAAAGTAAGCAATGTGGAAGCAACTACCATGAAGGGTACCAAGCTCGCTGAGGTAGCAACCAATGCCATCCGCAAAGGACCAAACTGGACCCCTGCTCAGCAGAATGGACGCCATGTAAACGCCTATCGGTTACAACCCGTTACGTTGACCAATCCTGATCAATAAGAATTAATGAGATTACTAAAAAAGCTGTCTGAAAGGGCGGCCTTTTAATAGGCATAATCTGCATAAAATATTGATAAAGGCTACTTCAAAGAATTTCTTTGATCTTGTTGCCTTAGAGTTACATGAACAACTTCATCACTATGATGACCTCCGTCGGGTATTTGAATAGTTAACTTCATCACCACGGCTGATATCTCGGCTTCATAATAGTTGCCGTGGAAACTCATCTTCCTAATCTTTCCTTTTACACCATCCACTTGGCTGTGCGAAATTCTGTGAGCTTAGTATAATTTTATTGCCGGCCGCTTCAATGCCAAAATGGACGCCACTTCCGGTGAAAGCTCGTTGAATTTGCCAAACATCGCGGACACATATGCGTTCATTGGATGAAAATAAATCTCTTATGACGTACCCTTTTGTACAATTTTTCCATCTTCAGCACAAAGATTTCATTTGCCCAGGAAAGTGTATCGGAAGGATTATGAGAGGCCAGGAGGCACGTAATCTCTAAATGCCCGGCGATATTTTCCAACACCTCTTTTAATATCTGTGTATGAACAGGATCAAGGTTTGAAAATGACTCATCAAGAATCAACATCTCAGGCGCTTTTACAGCAGCATGCAAAACGCGATTCATTGCTTTTCACCCCCCCCTGAAACCTGGTGGGTATCCGGTTGTAGGTTTCCTGAGATGATCCTGAACAATGTTGCTTTTCCAGCCCCAGACTCGCCGGTTATGGCTATTTTTTGCAGGCGCTCCTGGCTGAAGGTGATATCGTCAAGAGCGACACCTTCCCGGTATCGCTTACTTATATTCTGTACTTCTACGAGGGCCATTGTAAAATCCTTCTTCCAAATGTAACATTGTCCGTGGCGCCTGATACAAATAGTCGACTTCTCAATAACCTAACTTCTAGTGAAAAATTAAACTTCCTTTGACAATATTTCTAAAAAAGTTTTCCTTGTTCTCCCGGCCGTTTAAACAAGGTTGTGTCCAGTTCCCATCGATCCTCATTCAATCCATATAACTTCCCGTACTTCCGGTATTGCTGGTTCACGAGTTCGGCAATATTGCCCGTACCGCGCATCCGTACGCCCCAGCGGGTATCATTTACCTGACCATTGTGAGCGCTCTCAATCAGGTGCCATACCTTATCTGCCCTATCAGGAAAATTCTTGTATAGCCAATCATGAAATAAAAATTTGATTTGCCCATTAAGCCTGATAAATGTGTAAGCTGTAAACCTCGCACCCGCATCGCTCGCCTGCTGCATAATCTTTTGCATCTCGTGCTCATTCAAGCCAGGTATCATTGGCCCCATCATTACACCCATGTGTACACCCGCGTTGCTTAGTTCTTCTATCACTTTCAGCCGCTGTTTTGTCGTGGTGGTTCTGGGTTCCATCACCCTTCGCAGATCTTCATCGAAAGTGGTAATGGAAACCATTGCAGAAAGCAGTCTCTTTTTTGCTAATTCCTGGAGTATGTCCTTGTCTTTTATGATCCAGGAATTTTTTGTGAGAATGCCAACTGGTTGATTAAATTCATTACAAATCTCTAATAGTGATCTGGTTAACCTGTATTTCTGTTCTGCCGGCTGATAACAATCCGTATTCCCGCTTAACATGATAGGTGTTGGCCGCCAGTTTTTATTCATCAAAAATTTGCGGAGCATGTCGGCTGCATTCACTTTTATGATGATCTTGCTTTCGAAATCGAGGCCTGCACTGTAGCCCCAGTATTCGTGTACATTTCTCGCGTAACAGTAAATGCAGCCATGCTCACAGCCTGCATAGGGATTCATGCTATACATCATCGTGAGATCCGGACTATCTATTTTATTCACGATGCTTTTTACGTTTTGTTCGAGGTATTGCGTTGGTTTTATATGCTCGTTCCAGTCATCAACTGCTTCAATTTGTTCCTTTGATTGATAATCTTTTAAAAATTTATTCTTTGGATTGAATTGCGCTCCCCGTCTGGCAACATATTTATTTCCATCATTTTTTCCGTCCTCGCTGGAATTTTCTTTTGGTTGATAGTTAGTCATGCTTGAAGTTGGAATAATTTTATGTCCTGAAAAGATTTCCCTGTATAGTAGCCAGAGGAAGATTAAGAAATCGAAAATGGCAGGCCACCTCGAAGGTTTTTTCACCCTGTCTTTTCGTTAAACATTTCACCTGATCTGCGACAAAGCTTGCAGAAAAATGCCTGTGCTGGAATTCGAGCCATGCCTTCTCATATTGCCAATGAAGCAGCCTGGATGCCAGCATGATATTAGGATTGTCAAGGAAATGCGGCTTTAATTCTTTTTTAAATTTGAAAATTTCTTGTTAGCTCCTAAACTTTTTCACCAGCTCCTG
>JBBQSI010000306.1:0-4610 GCA_038213975.1 Chitinophagales bacterium | reverse complement strand
CCTCATTTTCTCTAATTAGTAACTATGAAGTATAAAATTCGGGCGGAACCTACAAGACAGAAAACCTCTACGAATTTTCAACCGTTAAAAAGTACCAGTGAGATTATTCGCTAAAGTCATATTTGTTCTACTTAGTTGCGTTTATGGTTTATCGTTAGCTGCGCAAAAGACCTATACAAATCCATTGCTCGACTCAGGCCCGGATCCGTGGGTCACTTTTCAGGATGGGTATTATTACTATACCAATACAACCGGTCATAATATTACCCTTTGGAAAACAACGAACGTTACTGACTTAAAGAATGCAGAAAAAAAAGTAGTGTGGACGCCTCCTGATGGCAAGGCTTATTCCAAAGAACTGTGGGCACCTGAGATTCATTTTTTAAAGGGTAAATGGTATGTCTATTTTTCTGCGGATAGTGGAAACAATGTAGATCATCGCCTGTATGTGCTGGAAAACGATTCGCCTGATCCGCTCACAGGTACATGGAATTTTAAAGGAAAACTAACAACGCCGGGTGATAAGTGGTCGATAGATGGAAGTGTGTTCGAAAATAAAGGCACGCTTTACCTTATTTGGAGCGGATGGAAAGAAGATGTGAACGGAGAGCAGGATATCTATATTTCCCAAATGAAAGATCCCTGGACTATCGAAGGGGAGAGGGTATTGATCTCTGCTCCAACATTCGGTTGGGAAAGGATCGGTGATCTGAATAATCCCAATGATGT
This sequence comes from Chitinophagales bacterium, assembly GCA_038213975.1. GTDB lineage: Bacteria > Bacteroidota > Bacteroidia > Chitinophagales > Chitinophagaceae > Ginsengibacter. The sequence continues at coordinate 3,881 of JBBQSI010000306.1, read as the reverse complement.
GCCGCACCTTGATGTGAATGAAGGGCCGGAAATATTAAAGCATGGTGATAAATTGTACCTCATTTATTCTGCCAGTGCCTGCTGGACTGACTCTTATGCACTCGGTATGCTGACAGCAAATGTCGACGCAGATCTGCTGGACACTTCTTCATGGATAAAATCGAATGAGCCGGTGTTCACCCAATCTTCTGAAAATGGCGTGTACGGACCAGGGCATAATTCATTTTTCAAATCTCCTGATGGAAAAGAAGATTATATTCTTTATCATGCAAACAGTGAGCCCGGCCAGGGCTGCGGCAACCATCGTTCTCCAAGAGCGCAAAAATTTACGTGGAATAATGATGGCTCACCAAACTTTGGCGAACCCCTGCCAACAAGCCAGGAACTGCCGGTGCCATCTGGTACTAAGTAATAACGATCCAAACTTTTATAAAAAAATGAAGAAGCAAAAATTGGTTTTATCATTCTTTTGTTTTTGATATTCCAAAAGTCCGATGCGCAGGTGGCAACGTTTTCGCCTGCTGACATGGTTAACCCATTGATGGGCAAGACGCACAAAGATGAAATCATACACGTCAAAGCTGCGTCCTCTTTCATAAGTTTTGATCAGGCAGAGCAAAATCTTAAAGAATTAGTAAATGGATCATTTGATGCCGTAAAAGAGTCCGCAAAGAAAACCTGGACTAATGTAATATTGGTTTTTGAGCTTTTTTGCCCTTTCCATTTCGTCAGGCGGCGTTTTTTGTGAAACATTGCAATTACTGCAACGGGTCTGCTTTTACACCATCGAAAGTGATCTTGACAGGTTTAATGAAACCGGCCTCATCGAAATACATTTTATCGATGCAGGTCACCCGATGATTTGCTTCGGTCTCGCCAAGTGGGCGGCGATGATAAACGATATACCAGTTATCGCTCTTTGGATTGTGAGTTATCGAATGATGCCCTGCACCTGTTGCGACGGCAGTATCTTGCTGTAATATCTTCCCTATGCGTTTGAAGGGCCCCATGGGTGAATCAGCAATAGCATACGCCACGGAATAATATGGGCCGCCCCATCCACCTTCACTCCACATCAGGTAATATTTGTTATTCTTTAAAAACATGAAAGGCCCTTCCACATAATTTTCCGGCGTGATCTCTTTGAAAATAGTGTTGTCCTCAAAAGGAATGAAGCCCGTGAAATCATCTTTCAACTGTGCGATGTTGCAATGCTTCCAGCCGCCGTAGATGAGATAATATTTTCCATCCTTATCATGAAAAACAAACTGGTCAATCGGCTGCGCTCCGTTATGAAATTTGTCAATCAGGGGTTTACCCAGATAATCCTTAAATGGCCCCGCAGGCTTATCAGCAACAGCCACGCCTATGCCACCATATTCACTGTCGCTTTGAATATCATTCGCACCAAAGAAGAGAAAATATTTTCCATTTTTTTCAATAATTGCCGGTGCCCACACTGCCCGCTTAGCCCATTCCACGTTTGAGGTGTCCAACACTTTTTCATGCATTATCCAGTTTACGAGATCGGTGGAGGAAAAAGCGTTGAAGAAAACCTGGTTTTCGTATTTGTCAGACCAGGTTGGAAATATCCAATATTCATTTCCAAAAATAGCAGCTTCAGGGTCGGCATACCAGCCCGGGAAAATAGGGTTACCTGAAGTTTTAGTGGACACGCGGCGTGATTCGCCGCATGAAAAGAGTAATAACGCAGACGCCCAAACGAAAACAAACAACAAGGAAATTTTTCCCACTTTCATATCCTGATTCTTTTTGCGTCAAGTTACATTTTATTGATTGGTTGAACCGGGCAAAAATGTGTACTGCCTTCAAATCCTGGCGGCAGGTATAGTCTGGAAAAACAAATACCATCTATGCCTGGGATACGCCCATCGCCGATGGCAGCGAACCAAAGGTTTGGTTTTCATGACATCTTTAGGAAAGATAGCTCACCGTACTGCGAAGAAGAAGTGAAGTTTATCAGGAAGACGACAATGCCCTAATCAGTTTTACGCTGCGCATTTGTATCAGGCGGCGGATAAACAACTCTTCTTTTTTAAACAAAAAGCCTCTCAACTTTATGCTGAAAGGCTCGTGCCCGGGACTGGATTCGAACCAGCACATCCTTGCGAACGCTGCGACCTGAACACAGTGCGTCTACCAATTTCGCCACCCGGGCAATACAGATGGCAAATGTAAAAATTAATTAGTGGTGATAAAATAAAGAATTAAGAGAGGTTGATGCCCGGATCCCGATAACAATCGGGACACATCCTTGCGAACGCTGCGACCTGAACACAGTGCGTCTACCAATTTCGCCACCCGGGCAATACAGATGGCAAATGTAAAAATTAATTAGTGGTGATAGATAAATAACAAGGAAATAAAATTTGGTGCCAAGCGTCGTCTCTCACAGAGGACGATGCGATGTCTATCCAAAAAGCCAGCAAGCAAAGTCTTTCATCCGTTGATTGTCTTGGTAAATTACAGTGCAGGTAGTGCAGATAACCCGCCTTCATTTTATTAAACTATTAAATTTATTGCCTGGAAGGTGTAGGAAGAGAGAGAGAGGTATCATCTTTTGATTTCTCGCCGTTGGACAGAGACCGGACGGCGGCTTTAGTGGGAACAACAGATGGCTTTCGGGAAGATCCAGGGAACACCTACGAACGCTAGAATCCCCGCCTTAGGACGGGACAGGCATATTCACCTGCTCATTCAAGCTAAAGAAGAGAATGTATCTGACATCTAACGAGGCTTCAAGAAGTTCACTTCTCAAACTAATGATAGTACAATTGAGGAAAATAAAAGCGAGAGCCGTAAAAACTGGATGTTGTGGTTGCTGCGGTGAAAGTTTTTGCAGTTTGATTTCTTCAGTTATCAAACGGATCTGGTAAACCGGTGTGTGCTCAAAATACAAATGAAAAATTCCTATTAAACGAATTAAAGATTTATATTCATTTATTTATAACATAATGTTCAAAACAGATATCGATCATGGCATCAACCACCTCTAAACTTCCGATATATAGTGCCATTGCTGCAAATCTGGCCATTGCCATTGCAAAGTTTGTTGCGGCCGGCATAAGTGGTAGTTCTGCAATGGTTTCCGAAGGAATTCATTCGCTGGTTGATACAGGAAACGGTTGCTTGTTGTTACTTGGAATACACAAGAGTAAGAAACCTGCGGATGCGGCTCATCCTTTTGGACATGGCAAAGAATTATATTTTTGGGCACTTATCGTTGCTATCCTGATTTTTTCTATAGGCGGTGGAATGGCCTTTTACAAAGGTCTTTCCCACGTAAATGACCCCTTACCATTATCCGATCCCTTTTGGAGCTACATCGTTTTAGGCATGGCTTTTATTTTTGAAGCCACAGTTCTATATGTGGCGTTGAAGAGTTTTAAGGCATTTAAAGGTAAAAGATCTTATTGGCAGGCAATCAGGCTAAGCAAAGACCCCGGAAGTTTTGCTGTAATACTGGAGGATTTTGCAGCACTTATTGGCGTAATGGTGGCATTTGCCGGGATTTATTTTAGTCATTATTTTAATGAGCCGGTATTAGATGCGTATGCATCCATTATTATTGGCGTTATCCTGGCATTGATTGCTATATTTCTTGCTTATGAAAGCAAAGGATTATTGATTGGCGAAGGTGCTAATCCGGAAATGGCAAATAGCATTTTGGATTTGGCCTCTGCTGACAAGGCGGTAAAAACGGTAAGGCCACCACTTACTATGTATTTTGGACCACACGAAGTTTTTCTTGCACTGGATATTAGCTTTAATAAAAACCAATCTTCCAGAGACCTTGAAGAAGCCATAACACGCCTTGAAAAAAGCATCAGATCAAAACACCCGATAGTAAAAAGAATTTT
>JBBQSI010000305.1:0-4612 GCA_038213975.1 Chitinophagales bacterium | reverse complement strand
CGATGTCACCGATAAATTCGTTCAGCGGGTGCGCCGCGAAGTGACAGAAAAGCAATAGAACTTCTGACTTCTGAACCGAAAAACAAGACAACTAGATGCCATGTTCCCCGCGCAGGCATCCGTTTCAATCCGTTAAACCCGCTCCATTTGTGTGCCCATTGGCCTCCGCAGTACTGCCAACTATTTCCCGAATCTGTTGATTTTAAAATCGTGCCGCCTCCACCCGAACATATCCGGTATTTGATGACGTGAAGAACACCGATTTCAAAAATGAACCACGCGCAATTGCCACATTTGCCCAAGTCGTGCCGCCATTTGCGGTTTTTGTAATGATGGAATTATTTGAATCCACATCTTTTCCAACGGCAATGATTTTTTCACTGTCGATTACAAAAATGTCTTCATAAAAGACATTTGCGCTTGCCGTGTGGCTTACCGTCCAGTTATCGGCGCCATTTACAGCATCTGTCCAGCAAGCGATAGGAGCCTATCCGATGTCGCCCAACTGCTGGCGATCAATGTTTTATCTATCGTCGCCGCGTTCGGTTATTTTTGTTAGACTCGAAGAATGGTCTTTTCGGGCGGCTGCTCGGGCCAATCTCCACCAAACCTGCCCACTGTCCATGTACAAAATCTCTGCACCGCATCTTAGATGTTTCCTTTTGCTCGGTGCCATCCCTTGTTCTGTTGTTGGCGTATATCTGTGCTACCTCCATTATACTTCCCCAAAAAAACAATTGCCTATACCCACACCCCTCAGGCCAGATACGCGCCACCGTCACATCCCCTTCCGCAAAACGTATTGTAGAATCCCGCCATTGCGGTAGTATTCTATTTCTATTAGCGAATCGAGGCGGGCAATTGCCTGAAACTTGATTTCCTTCCCAGCTTCACCTTTTGCCACGATTTGTACTTCCTTTAACGGTTTGAGGTCTTGCGCAATGCCCGTTATTGTAAAAGTTTCTTTACCCGTAATCCCTAAACCTTCAGCAGTATCCCCCACTTTATATTGAAGCGGCAGCACGCCCAACCCCACTAAATTGCTTCGGTGAATACGCTCGTAACTTTCGGCCAATACACATTTAATCCCCAAGAGAAAAGTACCTTTTGCAGCCCAGTCGCGGGAGGATCCACTACCGTATTCTTTCCCTGTCAAAACCAATAAAGGCGTTTGCGCTGCCTTGTATTTTAAAGAAGCATCATAAACGGTCATCTCCTTTCCTGAAGGCAAATGGTTCGTGTAACCGCCTTCTTTTTCTGCCAGTTTATTTTTAATGCGCACATTAGCAAAGGTGCCGCGCACCATTACTTCGTCATTTCCCCTGCGCGATCCATAAGAATTAAAGTCTTCCTTTTTTACACCGCATTTTAATAAATATTCACCAGCCGAAGAATGCTCACTAAATGCACCAGCAGGGGAAATATGGTCGGTGGTCACACTATCACCCAACACCAATAATGCCCGGGCATTTATAATATCTGCCAAAGGTTCAGGGCGCTCGGAAATACCGTGGAAGAATGGGATTTCCTTGATGTAAGTGGAGTCTGGCTCCCATTCATATAGCTTGCCTGTAGGAACTTCCAGGTTTCTCCAGATTTCATTGCCTTCAAATATCTTTTCATAATTTTTTGCAAAATCAGCAGGAGATAAGACCTGGCTTAATACAGCGTTGATTTCATCATCAGATGGCCATATATCTTTCAGGTAAACTGGCTCCCGATTTGAGTCGTAGCTTATCGGCTCGTTGATCAAATCAATATCCACCCGGCCGGCTATGGCATAAGCGACCACCAACATGGGCGACATCAAGAAATTCATTTTTACTTGCGGATGGATCCTGGCCTCAAAATTCCGGTTTCCGGAAAGGACAGAAGCCACTACCAGGTTATTTTCGTCAATAGCTTTTGCGATTTGTGGGGGTAAAGGACCCGAATTCCCAATACAGGAAGTACAGCCGTAGCCCACTAAATGAAATTGCAGGGCTTCCAAATCTTTCATCAAATCTGCCTTTTCGAGATAGTCGGTCACCACTTTAGAACCCGGTGCGAGGGAGGTTTTTACCCAGGGTTTTACATCAATTCCACGTTCTCTGGCTTTTCGGGCGACCAACCCGGCACCAACCATGACAAAGGGATTGGAAGTATTGGTACAGGACGTAATGGCTGCTATTGCGACCGAACCATCAGAAAGCATAAACTTCTCCTGTCCCCTCGTTATCCAAACCGTTTTTAAACCATCCCTTTCTTTCGCTTCTATTGCTGTTGGAAGCGTACTTGCAGCAGCAGCATAAGGTTGAACCCCACCTTCTCCATCAAATCTTGTAATGGATTTTTCCATGTCCCGGCCTTCATGGGAGATGTATTTCCGATCGAAGGAATGGTCCAATAGTTCAATGAATTTGTTTTTAAAATCTTTTAAAAGGATTTTATCCTGTGGCCGTTTTGGCCCTGCAACCGTAGGTTCAATCGTTGAAATATCCAACGCCAACACATCCGTATAGGTGATTTTGTCTTCATTTTCTCGCCACAGCAGGTTGGCTTTGCAATAGGTTTCCACCAAAGCAATCTGTTCTTCAGAGCGATTACTTTTCCGCATATACTCCAACGTTTTATCGTCTATCGGGAAGTAGGTAATGGTACATCCAAACTCAGGCGACATATTGCCGATGGTTGCCCGGTCGGGCACGGAAAGGTTGTTCAGTCCGGAGCCGAATACCTCCACAAACTTTCCCACGACACCGCGTTTTCTGAGTAAATTGGCGATGGTTAAAACAAGGTCGGTAGCAGTTGTGCCCACCGGAAGTTTGCCCGTAAGTTTTAGGCCGATCACCTCCGGCATAATAAAATATAAGGGCTGACCCAAAATAGCCGCTTCTGCTTCGATACCGCCCACGCCCCAGGCCACCACGCCAATACCGTTAACCATCGGGGTGTGGCTATCCGTTCCCACCAAACTGTCGGGAAAAACTTCTCCGTTTCGTTCGATAACTCCTTTCGATAAATATTCTAGATTTACCTGATGGCAAATACCCATTCCGGGAGGTACTACCGTGAAATTATCGAAAGAATTTTGCGCCCATTTCAGGAATTGGTAGCGCTCCTTATTGCGTTTATACTCCTCGGCTATATTGCGTTCGTATGAATTTTCTGTCCCGAAATAATCTACCTGCACCGAGTGGTCAATCACTAAATCAACCGGAATAAGCGGATTAATGGTATTGGGGTCTTTGCCTTTTCTTGCCACTTCTGCGCGGAGCGCGGCAATGTCTACCACCGCAGGAACTCCTGTAAAATCTTGCATTAAAACACGGGCGGGCTTAAAGGGAATATCTTTATCTGAGGCTTTCGGATCCCAGTGCAATAGGGTTTCAATGTTTTCTTTGGTGACGGAAAAACCATCGAAATTGCGCAAGGCATTTTCCAACAGGATGCGGATGGAAAAAGGGAGTTTATCAATAGCGTATCCCTGGTTTTGTAATTCAGGAAGGCTGTAATAAGTGGTTTCCTTTCCATTAATTTTTAAGGATCTTTTGATTTTAAAAAGGTCTTTTTCCATGATCGTGTTTTTAATTTTTCAACTTCAATGGGAGAACACTTAAAATTCTTCCTTAACGATTAATTGTTTGTCAATATTCAAGGCAGACAATTGCTTTTCAATGGCATCCATCATTGGTGGAGGACCGCACACATAAAAGTGCTTATCCAAATCAATTCCCGATTTTTCCAGGAAATATTTTGTAATAAAGCCATGTGCATATTCCTCTAGTTCTTCCTCCGAGAGGATATTGATAAAATTTTTACCCAACATTTTTTTGAATTCAACTTCGTTGATGATGTCGGATTTTTCTTTATTGGCAAAAATGAGTTTATTATTGCCCAGTTCATTTTTGGAATTGAGGTGCCTGAAGATGGAAATAAAGGGCGTAACCCCAGCGCCACCGGCAATGAAAGTGCCTTCGCCTTTGTAGCCTATCGTTCCCCAGGAATCGCCAACAATCAGTTCGTCATTGGGTTTCAGACGCAACAATTCATTCGTGACACCTTTATGAGCAGGATATGTTTTGATCGTGAATTCAAGGTGTTCATCCTCCGGAAGAGAAGTAAAAGTAAACGGCCGCAACTCTTTTTTCCAACCTTCCTTATTAATGCCAACTTCTGTTGCTTGCCCTGGATGAAACAAATATTTCTGAGGCTTTTCAGTTGCAATTTCTAATACGTCAGGTGTGATTTTATCAACCGATTTTATTTTTACTATAAATTGTCCCATGATTTTTAATTTTTTTATTTGTCTTGAAGTGCTCTTGATGGTAGATTTAGAGTAAAAGTACGAAATTCGCAGTTGATTTGCACGTGACTTTCAGTTTCATTTGTCAGTTAGTTTCCTGTTCTAAAAGACGCGCCTTCAAGGAGAACTGACTGAATATCCTTACTTTTGGGGAGCCTTCCTACCACAATACCCGGGACGGCATCCTGCTCCAAACACTAACGCTTTACATTTTCAACCTTTTCGATATGACTGAAGCTAAAGTTAAAACGCTCAACAAACAGTTGCCTGAACCAGAACGCGACTGGATTGACGCTATTCCTGAAATATTTGGGAGAAAATGGAAGG
>JBBQSI010000304.1:0-4635 GCA_038213975.1 Chitinophagales bacterium | reverse complement strand
TGATTTCAATTTTCCTGAAATCCATCGGGTGATTGTTTGATTGAATAGAGATATAACTTTTACGAACGATTGTGTCTCCGCCATGGACGAGTTTGTTGCTATGGCATTCGTTGTATCGTATTGCGGATGATCAAACGAGATGATTTCTTCCCCATTCACGAAGTGCCTGACTGTACCATTGTTCACCTTTATTTCTGCGGTAACCCATTGATCGCCTGCAAAAGTTTTCTTTAGGAAAGGTGGATTACATTAGGAGGGATTTTTCGCACCAAAAGATCAATACCGACATCCCCAGGAAGGGACACCGGGTGCTGTGTCACCTACAAACCGACACTCAACTTTTAAACGGTAGTTTGTAAAAACTTTATCGTAAAAAAGGGCACCAAAGCGTTGACGAAAACTATCATAGGCATTATATCTCGTGCTTAGAATTCCATCTTTCACGCGGACAGAACACAAACAGAATGCGCACATTTAAATCTTTAGATGAATGACTGACCGCGGCTCAATTTAAGGCATAATATTCGTTGATACGCAGGTAAATAAAACCAAATGGATAGCACCTATACTTTTATTCAGGGTGAGTCACCCCTTGTCGCGGCAGCGATACACGAAGGCCATCACACACGCAACGATATTGCCGATCTCTTCAATCTCAATGATGAAGAGCGCCTGAGAGAAGAAGATCCTTTCACATCAAAATAGGTGAATTTTACAGACAATCGAATTATTGTACACCATATAACTCTTGCGACATTGTAACTTGGAATCCTTGCAACAAATTTTACGAAAGCACATGAGATTTTTATTCATTCCGGCCCTGGCCTTCGGGCTGGCTGGAAATGCTATTGCCCAGTCAGAGGACAGCGTAACCCTTGCTGACTACCAGCGTGCTGCCAGCATGCTGGCATATAACACTTCATCTTATATTGATTTCAGCCCGACAGGTGCGAAGTGGCTTGATGGTGATAAACTGATATACAAACGGGCAACACCAAAAGGTATCGAGTTCATTGCGGTGGATCCGGTAAAAAAAAGTAAGTCTGCCGCTTTCGACCAGGATAAATTAGCTGTCGCGCTTTCTGCGTCTACTGGTAAGAGTTATACCGGTTCCCGCCTTCCCTTTTTGACGTATGACTATACTGATAACATGAAATCGATACTGGTAAGTACCGGCGGCAAAAGATATAAAGTCAATTTAGATGACTACAAGGTTATACCGGATTCTTCACCTGAAATAAAAATAACCAGCCAGGCTGATGCAATCGTTTCGCCTGATGGTAAAAAAGCTGCATTTATTAAAGACTACAATTTATACCTCCGCGACCTCGTTACCGGCGACACAAAACAGCTAACTAAAGAGGGTGAAAAGGATTATGGCTATGCCACTGACAATGCGGGCTGGCGCCAAAGTAACGAACCTGTTTTGAGCTGGTCGCCGGATTCAAAAAAGATAGCCACTTTCCGGCAGGATCAACGCAAAGTTGGTGACATGTACCTTGTCACTACCAATGTTGGGCATCCAACATTACAGTCCTGGAAATATCCTTTGCCTGGCGACAGCAACATCGCCATGATTGAAAGGCTGGTGATAAATTTAGAAAATGGAAAAGTGATTCCATTCCAAATTGAGCCGGATCCGCATCGTGCATCGCTTAGTGATGATATAAAAAGCAGCGGCACTTTTGATGATGTGCAGTGGTCACCCGACGGTAGTGAAGTGGCCTTTCTTTCCACATCCCGTGATCATAAAATAGAAAAATTTCGTATTGCCAATACCTCCACTGGCGAAGTAAGAGAAGTGTTCCAGGAAACGGTGCCTACACAATACGAATCCGGACAGGGCGGTATCAACTGGCGCTACCTTCCGAGGTCAAACGAAATTATATGGTATTCTGAAAAGGACGACTGGGGTCACCTGTATCTCTATGACGCCAAAACCGGCAAACAAAAAAATGTGATCACTACAGGTGATTATGTGGTTACGAAAATTGAATCCGTGGATGAAGATAACAGAACTATCATTTTTGCAGCCGTCGGTAAAGATCCGGCAAACCCGTATTACACCCACTACTTCAGTGTGAAGTTTGACGGTAAGCACCTTACTGATCTCACGCCGGAAACAGGGGATCACCGCGTTAATTTTTCTCCATCAGGAAAGTATTTTACAGATACCTATTCGCAGCCATCCGTGCCCGGTATAACGGTATTGCGTAACCGGGAAGGAAAAATGATTTTGCCCCTGGAAAAGACAGACATTTCGAGGTTAGTGGCTGCAGGCTGGCAAGCGCCAAAAAGTATTTCCGTAAAAGCTGCGGATGGTAAAACAGCTATTTACGGAATCATGTTTACGCCTTTAAACTTTGACTCAACAAAAAAATACCCGATTGTAAATTATATATATCCGGGTCCCCAGGGCGGTAGCGTGGGATCATGGTCTTTTTCGACCAGGCGTAGCGATCACCAGGCGTTAGCGGAGCTGGGCTTTGTGGTTGTGCTTTTAGAAGGTACAAGCAACCCCCTCCGTTCAAAAAGTTTCCACGACATGAATTATGGAAATATAGCAGAAAATACGTTACCTGATCAAATAGCTGGTATTCGGCAGTTAGCTGCCAGGCATTCATTTATGGATACTTCGCGGATTGGTGTTTGGGGCCATTCGGGTGGTGGTTTCGCAACTGCCGCGGCGATGTTTCGTTACCCGGACTTTTATAAAGTCGGCATTTCCGAATCCGGCAACCACGATAACAGGAACTATGAAGACGACTGGGGGGAGCGCTATATCGGTCTTTTAAAGAAAGACAATTCAGGCAGTGACAATTACGAGGCACAAGCCAACCAGAACTACGCGAAAAATCTAAAAGGAAAATTATTGCTTGCACATGGCTTGATGGATGACAACGTGCCGCCGTACAACACGCTCCTTGTAATAGAAGCTCTGGAAAAAGCAAATAAGGATTACGATCTCATCGTATTCCCTAATGCCAGACATGGATATGGCACCTACTTATATTACATGATGCGAAGACGCTGGGATTATTTTGTCGAGAATTTGTTGGGCAAAAAGCATCCCAAAGAGTTTGATATAGAAGTAAAAAACGATCGGCGAACCGTGAGATAGTCTTTTTTATAAGCAGGGGGGTAAATTCCTGCTTTTTTGTTTCCGAAAACTTGTAAAGCGTTGAAAGAATTTTTGTAAAACAGTTTCGTTTAACTTCAATTGGTAAAAGAATTTTTGACGGAAAGTAATCTGCTTATTTGACGGATTTCGTACCATGCGCATCTCATTTCTATTCTTTATTGTAGTTGCTTGCCTTCAAAGCAGGAAACTTGCAGCTCAGGATACGCTTGTTGGAGATGGATCCCGTATGGTACTTGCCGGGCCGGAATATGCAAAACCGGCCTCTTTCCAAAAGCTATGGGGAAAGAACCGCCGCCTGGAGTGGCTCACCCCGGTAACGGTGCCCCTCCTCTTACTCGACAAATATGGGGATGGGTTAAAGCCTGATGAGGCAGGTGGAGGCAATGAAACTAATTCGCTTCGGCTTCAATCAAAAAACGGAAAGGAATATACAATACGCTCTATCAATAAGTCAAGGGAAGATGTAATAGACAAAGAATTTAAAAACACGTTCATTGAAGACATCAATAAAGATGGTATCTCTATGAGCCATCCTTATAGCGCATTTGCCATGGCAGTAATGCAGGAAGCTGCAGGGATTTATCATACACAACCTATGCTGGTATATGTCCCAAAGCAGGCAGCATTGGATACATTCAACGACCGGTTTGGTAATGACCTCTACTTATTTGAAAGAAGGCTCGGCGGTAACTGGGATGAAGCGGATCACCTCGGCAATTTCCGATTCCTGGAGGGAACTGATGACGTCGTTGAAAAATTGCTGAAGGACAACGACGTCACTGCTGACCAAAAGGCCTACCTGAAAGCAAGATTATTTGATGTACTAATAGCCGACTGGGACCGGCATGAAGACAATTGGAAATGGGGATCACACGATACAACAGGCCGATACCTCTTTGAGCCGATTCCCCGGGATCGCGACCAGGCGTTCTTCACGCACAATGGTGTGTTGATAGACCGTATGCTGAGCATGACAGGTCTGAGTTTTATGCAAAATTTTGGCTACAACCTCGCCAGTGTAAAACAATTGAGCTTTGAAGAGCGCAATATGGATCGCTTCTTCACCAATAGCCTTACAAAACAGGGTTGGATCAGCACTGCTAAATTTTTGAAAGACGTATTAACCGACGAAGTAATTGCGGCATCGGTTAAAGGTTTACCTCTTGAAATCTTCCAGGCATCCGGCGAAGACTTAATCGAAAAACTTAAATCCCGCAGGGAACAGCTAACATTTGCGGCAGAAAGCTATTATGATTTTCTTGCCCGGGAAGTGGAGATACCGGGCTCTCAAAAAGCAGAAAAATTTGTAATCAGCGCTAATATCGGTGGGGGACTTTCAGTAGGCATTTATAGAAAAAACGAATTTAGGCCTTACTACAATAGGATTTTTTCTTCTGACGAAACAGAGGAAGTCATTCTTTACGGAATGGAAGAGGATGATTAATTTATTTTAGAAGGCCAAGAGAAATCCAAAATCCATTTAAGGATCGTAG
>JBBQSI010000303.1:0-4645 GCA_038213975.1 Chitinophagales bacterium | reverse complement strand
ATTGGGAAATAAAAGAGAGAAGATTTCGATTTATGTAATCTCTGGAGCCAAACAACTTTAGCCGAAGCGAGAAGAATAATTTTAATGCCTCTGAATAAAAAAACTGCCGCTAAGAAAAATCAGAACATTCATTAATCTCACAGTTAAGATCATTATAAAATTTGCTAATTAAGAAACATTTTCGGCGTGGTCTTGCAATACTTTTAATGAAGATGAAACCGCTTGTTTTATTTTTTTCTACATTCATTGTAATAAGTCTTTTTTTTCTTTCAGCTTGTAATAATTCATCGGATACCAAGATTAGAACTATAAGAGATACAACAGATAGATTTGCAGACAACATTCGCACAACACCTTTTCTATCACCCGAAGATGAACGCAAGGCATTGAAGTTGCCTGATGGTTTTGAGATAACATTATTTGCTTCGGAACCGGATATCAATAAGCCAATCAATATGGAATTTGATGCAAGAGGGCGGTTATGGGTCACTAATACTGTGGAATATCCTATGCCTGCCAGGGGCAGGCCAGGCCGTGATCGCATTACTATACTTGAAGATACCGATGGTGACGGCAAAGCCGATAAGTTTACCAACTTTGCTGATACCCTCAATATCCCTATCGGTATTACCCTTGTAAAAGGTGGGGCCATTGCTTACAGTATCCCAAATGTTTACAAGTTTATTGATCGAAACGGTGACGACAAAGCGGATGAAGTAACTAAGTTAGTGGGTCCTTTTGAGTATGTGGATACACATGGCATGGTAAATAACCTGGTTCGCGGTAATGATGGTTGGGTATATGCATGTCATGGTTATGCCAATAACTCTACCGTTGCCGGTTCCGACGGTGACTCGATTCATATGAATTCAGGTAACACGTTCCGATTCAAAGTAGACGGTAGCCATGTGGAGCATGCCACCTTCGGAAGGGTAAACCCTTTTGGATTTTCGTACGATGACTGGGGCTATCTGTATTCACTCGATTGCCACACAAAACCAATTTACCAGCTCATCCCGGATGCGCAATACCCTGGACAGGGTGTTGAGGAGCCATCATTTGGATGGGCACCCAATATGATGAGTTACGAGTTTGGTTCCACCGCTAATTCAGGAATGGTTTATTACATAGGAACCCAGTTCCCTGAAGCTTTCCAGCACAATTTCTTTTCAGGCAATGTAGTCACCAGCCGGATAAACCGCAATACGATGACTCTTCATGGCTCCTCTCCTGAAAGTAAGCGGGAAGAGGATTTTTTGATCAGCGATGATCCCTGGTTTCGGCCCGTCGATATTAAGTTGGGGCCGGATGGATCCATGTATGTCGCCGATTTTTACAATCGTATTATCGGCCATTATGAAGTTCCGAAAGAACATCCGGACCGTGACCGAACAAGTGGCCGCATTTGGAAAATTACCTATACCGGAAATAAAAAAACCGGAAAATATTTTTCAAAAGATTGGTCAAAGGAATCGCTCAAAAATTTGATAGCGGCTCTAAACCATCCGCAGCTCAATATCAGGATGATGCTTGCTAATCTCGTAGTGGACAATTTCGGAAAAGAGGCTATTCCTGCGATACTGGCAAACATGAACATGAATACTGTGGACAGTAAATCTTTTATCCAGGGGTTATGGATACTATATCGACTTAACGCTATCCCTGACGGACTGCTGGATAAAGCGCTAAACAGCCAGGATCCTATGATCCAGGTGCATGCCCTGCGGGTCCTCGCCCAGATGAAATCGATCACCGATGCCCGGCGCAGTATCGTAACCAATGCCTTGAGAAATTCTAATCCCCAGGTACAGCGGATTGCTCTTGAAGTTCTTGGGAGCTTTCCCCAATATTCCTACGTTGCTCCAATAATTGAATTGTATAAGCGCGCCGGAGAATTGGATACGCATTTGAAATATACTGCACTCTTGAGTCTTAGGTCCCATTTACGGCAGCCGGCCATTTTAAGCAGCGTGGTGGCGGCAAAATGGGATGAGCCTTCCTTGTCACTGCTCACCCAGATAATGCCGGAGGTGAATTCAAAAAGCGCGGCATTGTTTTCCCTAAGGTTCCTTAAAACGCACGAGTTGAAAGGGAAGGCTTTGGAAGATCAGCTTAATTTCATCAGTAGCCACAGCAATCCGGCACAGCTTGACGAGTTGGTATTGCTTACCCAGGCAAAATTCGCTTCGGATACAGCGGTCGAATACAATCTATTTAAATCCATCAGTGTCGGTGTAGCACAACGCGGAAATGCTGAGACTGGCGAGTTGAAAAAATGGGGTGAGAAAATGGAAAAGCTGGGCCTGGCTCCATCTAAAACGGCTATGGCGCCTGGCAGCAAGCTGGACTTGCAGGAACGGAAAAGAATCATTGAAGAACGCATCACTTCCTATGACCCCGGGTCTGTGACTGTTGAGGAAGGGAAAAAAGTTTTTCAACAAAACTGCACATCTTGTCACCATATAGGGAATGAGCCCGGAGGCTCTATCGGCCCACAACTGAGTGGTATCGGTACCTGGGGGCAACGGGCATTAACCGAAAAAATTTTAAATCCCAACGGAAGCATTTCTTCGGCTTATCGTACATATAATATCACTATGAAAGACGGAAAGAAAATATCCGGGCTTTATCGTCGGGAAGAAGGCGAATTGCTGGTAATGGCGAATTACAGCGGGGAAGAATTTGTGGTGCCGATAGGACAAATTCAAACAAAAGAGGAATCAAAGGTTACACTGATGCCGGACCAGTTTCCCAATAGTATTTCAAAACATAATTTCGACGCACTATTAAAGTATCTATTAAGTATAAAAGAGAAAAAATGAACATGAATAAAAGGATTTTAAAAATACAGTTTACGCTATTCTTATTAGGTGCCATCCTCACTTTCCTGTCTGCCTGCAATTCATCTTCTGCATCAAAAGTTGGAAAGCACGAAGTGAAGTTTAAGAAAACAACAATCACAAACGATTTTGTAGCAGAAGGTGTCGCGGTAGCAGATGTAAATAAAGACGGAAAAATGGATGTGCTTGCAGGCACATTCTGGTTTGAGGCACCCAACTGGAAACGCCACGAAGTTGACAGCGGCAAAATCTATAAGACAACAGACTATAGCAATACTTTCCTTGATTTTACCATGGATGTCAACCAGGATGGATGGGTGGATCTTCTGAGGATTCCTATTCCAGGTGCTGCTGCCACCTGGTATGAAAATCCTAAAAATGTACCCGGCTTTTGGAAGGAGCATGCACTATATCATTCTGTTGGTAATGAGTCTCCTTCATTATTTGATATTGACAACGATGGAAGAAAAGATCTCGTTTGCGCTGATTCAAAAAACAAAAAAGTAGTGTGGATAAGTCCACCACTGTCAAAAACTGATACTTCGTGGACTGCCCATATTATCAGTAACGACTCTGTCAGAGGTACACATATGTACACGCATGGTTTGGGGTTTGGAGATATGAATAAGGATGGACGCGTGGATGTTGTGATCAGGGAAGGCTGGTGGGAAGCACCGGTTAATAGAAAAGAAGAAAACTGGACTTTCCATCCTGCAAATCTTGGCGACGAATGTGCGCAGATGTACATTATGGACCTCGATGAAGACGGGGACATGGACGTCATCAACTCATCTGCGCACAGGTATGGAATCTGGTGGCAGGAGCAGGTCCAGGACATTGATTCTGTCAGATGGGTTCAGCATGAGATATTAAATACATTTTCTCAAAGTCATGGCATGGCCCTGGTTGATATAAACGGTGATAGCCACCCCGACATCGTTTCTGGAAAGCGGTACTACGCACATAATGGTCATGATCCGGGAGCAGAGGAACCGGCGGTGTTGTATTGGTTTGAATACAAACCGGGGAAAGTTCCTTCATGGATTCCCCACATGGTTGATGATAATTCTGGTGCGGGACTGCATGTGGTAACGCAGGATATTAATAAGGATAAGCTTATCGATATTGTAGTTGGCAACAAGAAAGGTGTCTTCGTTTTCGAGCAGGTAAAATAGAATCAATCAAATAATCTTATAAAGCGCTCTCTCTGCGGTACTAAAATAATAGCTGTGTATGACGGATAATAAAATGAACATTCGGATCACCCGATTTTCAAAAAGTATGGGCTCCCTGCTTTATTTACTTTCATTTTTATGTCTTAGTCAGGCGTGCAACCGTTCAGGTTCTGAAAAAAAAGCTGAATCTGCCGCGACTACAGATTCATTGGGCAGCAGGTTAAAGTTGCAACCGGGATTTAAAGCGGAACACCTTTACTCTCCATCTGAAGATAGTACAGGGTCATGGGTCTCTATGGTGTTTGATGACAAGGGCCGTATGATCACGTCAGATCAATATGGCGCAATGTACCGGGTGGAAATCCCGCCGATCGGTACAGATTCAGTTTCCCGGAAAGTAAGGGTGACAAAACTGCAATTTGATATTAATAAAGCGGAAGGAAAAGATACGTTAGGCAATAAAATAAAAATGGGATACGCCCAGGGTCTTGTATGGGCATTCAATAGTTTGTATGTCGTAGTCAATCACAATGCAGATTCTAATTTTGAAAAAACGAGCGGCCTGTACCGTCTCCAGGATACAAATGACGATGACGTGTTTGATAAGATAAGCCTGCTGACTGTATTAAT
>JBBQSI010000302.1:0-4663 GCA_038213975.1 Chitinophagales bacterium | reverse complement strand
CTTTTTACCGGTCCCAGCGAAATGTAGTGGACAGCTAAATCGACCACTGGCATCGCTTTTGGCGATGCTTTTTTTATTCAGCCATATCAAGCGGATCAGGAATCTGCAGCTTACATTCCTTATTTAGCTTTTTTATAAAATAGGAGATGAGCTCCGGGGATCTTGCTTCATCATGCATGTGCATAAAAAAGTAAACTTCTTCAAGGCCTTTTCGTATCCAGGCTTTTATTCGTTTCACCCAATCATCGCACCTGGCATAATCAGTTTCGTGCAGGCTGTTGCCGACAAACCGAATGAAGGCACGTGGCACGGTTAAGTACATGTGGCTCATGTCCCGCCGACCAGCAGTATCAGTAATCACAAAACCGGCATTATAAATGGACAATTCTTTGATGAGCTCCAGAAAAATTTTTTCATCCTCGTACCAGGCCCTATGTCTTACCTCCACGAACAATCGATATTCTTTTGGGAAATCATGGAGAAAGTCTTTCAAAAGATTGAAACGTGTCGGCAGAAAATTTTCTGCCAGCATCAGGAACATCGGTCCAAGGTGATCACCAAATTCCTGCATGCATTTCTTCCATTCGCTCATGTAAAGCAGTTGTCTTTCCCTGTCGGGCGAAGGCAGGATGTAGCGAACGAGTTTGGGACAGTACAGAAATTCTTTATCACCCGCGGCTGCAGCCCAGGAGCTTACAACTGCCGGCGTTGGCATTTTATAGGAGGTAGCATTAAGTTCAATGGCATTGAAATGTTTGGTGTACTGCGGCAGAAATTCTTTTTCGGGTGTGCCTGTCGGATAAAGCTTGCCAACCCATTCTTTTCTTCCCCACTTTGCACACCCAACATATACTTTGGGGTTCGCTGCTCTTTTTCCAGGAAGAGTATGCTTATTATATGGTGGGTCGGCCGGAAGTTTGAAATTTATGCCGGCCAACTCGCTTTCTTTAACGCGTCCAAATTCCATGATTAAATGTTGTGCTTTACATATTCCGGCGATATTGCCCTCCCACGGCATACAAAGCGTGTGTGATTTGCCCTAATGAACAATGCTTCACTGTTTCCATCAATTCTTCAAAAATATTTCCATTTTCCACAGCTACTTTTTGTAGTCTTTCCAGCATTGCCGCAGAATCAGCCTGGTGCCTGTTGTGAAAGACGTGGAGGTTTTCTATTTGCAGATCTTTCTCTTCTTTGGTGCTGCGTATCACTTCCGAAGGTAGGATAGTTGGTGAGCCAGATTTGTTTAGAAAAGTATTAACGCCCACGACCGGCAATTCACCGGAATGCTTTTGTGTTTCGTAAAACAAACTTTCTTCCTGAATTTTATTTCGCTGATACATTCTTTCCATGGCGCCGAGAACACCACCACGATCCGAGATCCTGTTGAACTCGGTGAGCACCGCTTCTTCTACGAGGTCGGTCAGCTCTTCCAACAGGAAACTTCCCTGTAAAGGATTTTCATTTTTCGTAGTACCCAATTCCCGGTTGATGATTAGCTGAATGGCCATCGCCCTTCGCACACTCTCTTCTGTCGGAGTCGTAATCGCCTCATCATATGCGTTCGTATGAAGGCTGTTACAATTATCGTAAATAGCATACAATGCTTGCAGGGTGGTGCGGATATCATTAAAATCTATTTCCTGCGCATGAAGGCTGCGCCCACTCGTTTGAATGTGGTATTTCAATTTTTGTGAGCGGTCATTGCCCTGGTAAACAAACTTCATGGCTTTTGACCAAATGCGCCGGGCGACTCTTCCTATCACGCTGTATTCGATGTCCATCCCATTGCTGAAAAAGAACGACAGGTTAGGTGCGAAATCATCAATCCGCATTCCGCGACTTAGATAATACTCTACGTATGTAAACCCATTTGATAAAGTAAATGCCAACTGCGTAATTGGGTTGGCTCCGGCTTCAGCAATATGATAACCGCTTATGGAGACAGAGTAAAAATTCTGGATTTTATTTTTGATAAAATACTCCTGCACGTCGCCCATTAATTTTAGGGCGAACTCTGTCGAGAAAATGCAGGTGTTTTGTGCCTGGTCTTCTTTAAGTATATCTGCCTGCACGGTGCCGCGAACGGAAGAAAGTGCTTTTGACTTGATGTCATTGTACGCTTCTTTGTCCAATACTTCATCGCCGGAGAGCCCAAGCAGCCGCAGGCCAAGACCATCATTTCCTTTGGGAAGATGGCCTTTCAATTCGCCGCGGTAAGGCACAAGTGGCTCACCGTTCACGCCAATATATCTTGGAAGTTCATCCTGGGAATATTTTGATTCTATTTTTTCGTTTACGCTTTCACGTAAGCCTTGCTCAAAAATGAATTTTTCACACTGTTGGTCAATGGCGGCATTGAGGAAAAATGCCAGGATCACCGGGGCGGGCCCATTGATCGTCATGCTCACCGATGTTTTGGGATCGCAGAGATCGAATCCGCTATATAATTTCTTTGCATCGTCAATGGTGGCTACACTTACTCCACTGTTGCCAACCTTACCGTAAATGTCCGGGCGCACAGCAGGATTTTCGCCATAGAGCGTCACACTATCAAAGGCCGTACTCAGGCGGCGGGCAGGCTGATCGAGGCTGACGTAGTGAAAGCGCCGGTTGGTCCTTTCCGGCCCGCCTTCGCCGGCAAACATTCTCGTAGGATCTTCACCTGTTCTTTTCAAAGGAAATACGCCGGCGGTATATGGAAAGAAGCCCGGGAAGTTTTCCTGCATCCGCCAGCGGAGAATATCCCCCCAATCCCGGAAGCGGGGTACGCTGATACGCGGAATTTTTGTTTGCGAAAGTGACACCGAATAAAGAGGTTGTTTGATTATCTTTTCCCTTACCCTATACTCATAATAATCTGACTGATACTGCTCTTTAAGGCTTTCCCATTCGTCGATCAGCATTTTTGACTCCGGGGAAAGTTCACCGTTTATCGTTATGGCAAGTGCTTCGAGGCTTTTGATACCCTCTTCATTTTTACCTTCTTCGAAATAATTTTTTTGTAGCAATGTAGTTGTTCCAATCACCTGGTATAAGCGGGAAGCAAGCTCCGCCTGGTCGGTTACCATGTTGTTGTATTGCCCGATTTCCTCTACGATGAATGAGAGATAACGTATACGCTTAGACGGTATAACGGATGAAGTGACAGGCGCTTTTTCAACCACGCCTTTATCTGCTGCACCAAAACTCACGTTCGTTTTTTCGCTGATCAATGACATCAGCTTGTCAAACAAAGTATTTACACCTGCATCGTTAAATAAAGAAGCGGTGGTGCCGATCACGGGAATTTCATCATCGGTAGCTTGCCACAGTTCGTGGTTGCGCTTGTATTGCTTTTTTACGTCGTGAACGGCGTCAAGTGCCCCGGCTTTGTCAAATTTGTTTACGCAGATAATGTCAGCGTAGTCCAGCATATTGATCTTCTCCAATTGAGAAGCTGCGCCATATTCCGGCGTCATTACATACATACTTACATCTACAAATTCCAGGATAGATGCATCGCCCTGGCCTACCCCGGCGCTCTCCAGTATGATGAGGTCGTAGCCTGCCTGGCGGCAAACTGCAATGGCATCTTTCACATATTTGCTTAAGGCTTTATCACTTTCGCGGGTAGCGAGCGAGCGCATGTACACCCGCGGATGGTGGATGGCATTCATGCGGATACGATCGCCCAACAATGCGCCACCTGTTTTTTTGCGGGATGGGTCAACAGAAATTACTGCCAGCGTTTTTTCCGGGTACGCGTGTAGAAAGCGGCGCACAAGTTCGTCAGTCACTGATGATTTACCTGCTCCACCTGTGCCGGTGATGCCGAGAACGACAGCGTTATTTCCCCCAACAGGCTTACTAACGTCATCGCCTGCCTGCCCTTCTTCCGCCTTCGAAATAGAGCGGGCTATGCTGATGATATCCTTGTATTCATCCAGTGCATAGCGGCCGCCATTAATTTTTTTAGTCCCATTTAATCCTTTCCTGGAATCCCGGCTTTTCGAGATAAGGTCATTGATCATCCCCTCGAGCCCAAGCGTGCGTCCATCATCCGGCGAATAAATTCGGGTGATACCGTAGGCGTGTAATTCTTCTATCTCTGCGGGCAGAATGGTGCCGCCGCCGCCACCAAATATTTTTATGTGGCCGCTGTCATTCTCCTCCAGCAGATCTTTCATGTATTTAAAAAACTCTACGTGGCCGCCCTGGTAACTGGTGACCGCAATGGCATTGGCGTCTTCTTCAATTGCGCATTCTACAATTTCACGCACACTCCTGTTATGCCCGAGATGAATGATCTCAGCGCCCTTGCTTTGCATAATGCGTCGCATAATATTTATCGCCGCATCATGGCCGTCAAACAATGATGCCGCTGTGACTATCCTTACTTTGGAAAATTGATCTTCGTTCATACGCAAATTTGCAGTTTATAAAATTACAAATAAGGCAACGAAGGGTGAGTAAGCTAATTTCTGGCCGAACTATCTGCTATAGGTTTCTTTTTGCCTTTAATATCCCAGGCAACGCCAAGCCTGCTGTAGGCGCTGCGGTAATCAAAAAAGCGCCTGTTCATTAATATGGATAGACCTGATTGCACTTAGATTTTAACGGGGAATTTGACGAAACCAAATGTAAACGTCATACAGGGCTCGTAAAAGTAAGCTGTATGTTG
>JBBQSI010000301.1:0-4666 GCA_038213975.1 Chitinophagales bacterium | reverse complement strand
GGCCAGGGTGATCCTGCGGATTACACTATCCATTTTTTGCCAGTTATCACGTCCCGCTGTTTTCAGGTGATAAATTTCAGCATGTACCTCTGCTTCCTTACCAATTTGGATTAATTCCTCCAGCGCTTCGTAGATATTGTTGCCTTCGCTGCGAATATGGGAGATGTATCCGCCTCCATATTCACCTGCCACTTTACTAAGTGCAATCAATTCTTCAGTACTTGCAAAAAACGCGGGTGGATAAATAAGGGAAGATCCTACCCCAAGCGCTCCCTCCAACATTGCCTGCCGCACCAGGGCTTTCATGCTATCAAGTTCGACAGTTGTAGGCTGACGGTCGTCCTCGCCTATCACAAACTCACGCACACTGGTAGCCCCAATA
The DNA here is from genome assembly GCA_038213975.1 of Chitinophagales bacterium. Lineage (GTDB taxonomy): Bacteria > Bacteroidota > Bacteroidia > Chitinophagales > Chitinophagaceae > Ginsengibacter. The sequence goes on along the minus strand of JBBQSI010000301.1, from coordinate 4,284 downwards.
TACGAGGCAACATTACATGCAACACCTTTTTGCTCCAGGTAATTCAAATAGCCTCCAAGCGTGGACCATTTGACATGTACATTATATTCTTTAAAACCAAACTCGATTTTTCGTTTGATCTCTTCATTTACCGGACCCATGCTTCTACCTTCTCCCATCACTTCCAGGGTAACTCCCTGCCGGATGTCACTTAGCGATCTGCCATCCTGTATGAGAGAGCCATTGGCCCAGCTAAGCATATTGATGTAGCCCGGCGCTACTGCGAGATTGGTTGCATCAATATATTGCTTTGCTTTTGCTTTCGGGAAGTCGCCGATGGCCGCGATCGAGTCACCCAGGATGGCAACATCGCCCCGAAACGGTCGATTTCCGCTGCCGTCATATATAATCCCGTGACGGATGATAATATCATAAACAGGCTGTGAGCCCACCGTAAAAATCGAGAGCGAAAAGCAGAGGGAGAGCAGAAATAATTTCATCATATTACAGCAACTTCCGGAAAATTTTATAATAGCGCCCGTTCCAAATCATTCAAGATATCGTCGAGATCTTCTATACCAACACTCATGCGAATAAGCCCATCGGTAATGCCGTAGGAAAGTCTTTTTTCCTCCGGCACGCCATAGTGCGTCATAGACGCCGGGTGACTTAACAGTGTATCGCAGGTACCCAATGAAACCGCTCTCACACACATCTGCAGGCGATCAATAAAATTGATACCCGCCTGCAAACCACCTTTTAGATCAAAGCTCAGCATGGCGCCGGGGTGTTTCATTTGCTTTTTGCAAACTTCATGGTCAGGATGATCGGTGAGCCCTAAATAATTTACTTTTTTCACCGACGCGTGGCCGTTTAGGTAATTCGCCACATGCACAGCATTACTGCAATGTTTCTCCATTCGAATGCTGAGTGTTTTCATCCCGAGAGAGACAAGAAATGCCTCGAATGAATTACTGTTGCCGCCGAGCAGGCGATGCGTTTTTGTAATAGACGTATTCATTTTCCCGATATCCTTACCTACAAGGGCTCCGCCAATGGCCGAGCCATGGCCGTTCAGAAACTTGGTAGTGGAGTGTACGACAAAATCAACATCATATTGAAATGGACGCTGCAGCCAGGGAGTAGCAAAAGTATTATCAACAGCCACGATGAGGTTGTTTTCAGCTCCCCATTTGGATAGCACTTCAATATCTACACACTGAATGGTAGGATTGGCCGGCGTTTCCAGGTAGAGCATCTTAATTTCCGGATTTGCTTTCAAAACGATCACTGCTTTTTCAGGATCCCGGATATCCGCTATCACCGCCTGTATGCCGAGCGGTGGCAACACCTTTTCCATCAATTCCTGCGTGCCTCCATAGAGTGAAAAATGGCTCAATACCTTGTCACCCGTTTTCAGGTTGCCCATCATTAACGTGGCTATCGCAGCCATGCCACTGGCGTGAAGGAGGGTCTTTAATTTCAGCGGCTCGCCATTTTTTTCAATCTCAAAAGCTTCCAGGGCGGAAATCGTGTCTTCAGCCGCTGTCATTGTGGGATTTCCCCACCTGCTGTAGATATACCCCGATTCGTCACCGGTAAACCGTTTCATGCCCTGTTCCGCACTGTCAAAAACATAAGTACTGCTGGCGTAAATGGGAATTAAATGTGATTGATTAACATCGTTGTTGGTACCGGCGTGGATAGCGGCGGAGGAAAATCCCTTCCACTTATTTTGATCAGGCATCGGATGGGTGAGGTTGTGCTATGTATTGTAAGTTTGAACAAATGTAATTAAACATGCTGCAAACATTTGTGCAATATGCCGCCTATAATTTATGGGCGAATGAACGACTGACGAAAACACTGTCAGAGGTGCCGGGTGAAGTAATAACCAATGATATGCATGATAGTTTTCGATCTGTTCACAAAACGGTGATGCACCTTTGGGACGTAGAAGATGTTTGGTGGCACCGGTTGCAAAAAAAGCCATTGGAGGAATGGCCGGGAGATGTGTTCAAAGGTGGGATTAAGGAACTCCGCGAAAAACTTTTGTCGGCGTCCCGCAGATGGGAAAGTTGGGTAATTAATTTTGCAAAGCAAAGTGTGAATCAAAAGCTGACCTCTTCAAACTCGCTGGGAGAAAGGTTTGAACAGCCAATTTCTGAAGTGCTTTTACATCTCTTCAATCACCAAACTTTCCACCGGGGACAGATAGTTACGATGCTCCGCCAAAAGAATATCAGCGAAATACCGCCATTGGATTTCATCGTTTTTGTGCGACGAAAACTACCATAGGTTGATCTAAACAGTTGGTACTTCGTCCAGCTTATTATCTTTCACGAACTTTTCTTTAACCGTAGTAAACTCTTCCAGAAGGGAAGTAGCTGCATTGAGAGCATCATCTGCGGCGGAGTGAATCTCAGGTAATTTTTTTTCCAGCATAGAATTACCAAGATTGATATTGTCTACCTCTAATTGGGCAACTTTTTTTAGTAAAGAAGTCTGACTGTTAACGACGTCATCTAGTTCACGGATCATTTTTTCCATCAGATCCCATTTTTCGCGCTTGTCCATTATTTATAGTTTTTTGTGCAAACACTTATCTCAAAAACTATTCCGCGAAAAATAAGGCTGGTTAAATGCAGCAGAAAATAAGAGAATTTGAAAGAATGCTAAACTGATCGCTTAGCATAGGAAATGCTTTTTAACATTGTCTATTGGGTATCATACGCCCATTTTACCAGGGTGGCTCCCCAGGTAAATCCCCCACCAAAAGCTGCCAGCATAATTAAATCATCTTTTTTCAACTTTGTTTCCCACTCCCAAAGGCATAGAGGGATGGTGCCGGAGGTGGTATTGCCATAGAGTTGAATATTGATCATCACTTTGTCCATACTCAGCTCCATGCGGTTGGCAGTCGCGTCGATGATCCTTTTATTAGCCTGGTGGGGGACGAGCCAGGCAATGTCATCGCCTGTGAGGTTGTTGCGCTGCAGCAGTTCATACGAGACATCGGCCATGCCCGTCACAGCAAATTTGAAGACAGTCGGGCCTTCTTGGTATATATAATGTTCCCTGGCCATCACTGATTCAATGCTCGCTGGTTTCACAGAGCCACCGGCCGTCATTTTCAAGTACTGGGCGCCACTGCCATCAGACTTAAGGAGGCTGTCCTGCACACCATATCCTTCGTGATTTGGCTCAAGTAGTACAGCGGCGGCACCATCGCCAAACAAAACGCAGGTTGTCCTGTCGCTATAGTCCACTATGCTGCTCATCTTATCTGCCCCTACTACCACCACCTTTTCATACCGGCCGCTTTCGATGAGAGAAGCGCCGGTGGTGACACCATATAGGAATCCGGAACATGCTGCTGACAGATCGAAACCAAAAGCGTTAGTCGCTCCGATCTTATGAGTAATAACATTAGCAGTTGCGGGGAAAGTCATATCCGGTGTGACCGTGCAGCAAATGAGGCAATCAATTTCTTTGGGATTTATACCGCGTTTGCGACAAAGATCCTCTACAGCCGGAGCCGCCAGGTCGGAAGTTCCTTTGCTCTCACCTTTCAGAATCCTTCTTTCCTCTATACCTGTCCGTGACTTAATCCATTCGTCGTTTGTGTCAACCATCGTCTCCAGCTCTGCATTGGTAAGCCTGTATTCCGGCACAAATGCCCCTACCGCGGTAATTGCAGCCGTTATCCTTTTTTCCATCAGCAAACGAAATTTTTCGCAGGTGAAAATACAACAACAAACCTATTGCCCTTAATAATCAGTTTCATATCATTGCACCAATTAGGCTCTTTCGCAAAATCTTATCTTTGCGCCTCTGTAAAAAGATATGATCGCGTACTTGTCCGGAAAATTCAGTTACAAAACCCCTACAGTGGTCTATGTGGATGTACATGGTGTAGGCTACAATGTGCACATAAGCCTCAATACGTATTCGCACATTCAGCATCTTACAGAAGGTAAACTTTTTACCTACCTGCAGATCAAGGAAGATGCACATACGTTATATGGCTTTTTCGAAGAGCATGAAAAAGAAATATTCACTCAGCTTATAAGCGTTTCCGGCGTAGGTGCAGCAACTGCACGCATGATGCTGTCCAATATGAAGCCGGTAGAGATCGTGCAGGCGATCGTGAGCCGGGATGCAAGATTGCTCGAGAATGTAAAAGGAATTGGACGGAAGACAGCAGAAAGACTTATTTTAGAACTACGGGATAAAATTTCAAAATTACCATCAGGTGCCCCGGGAACTCTGGCGCACGGCAATACTTTAGAACAGGATGCGTTA